>NZ_JAUBPB010000022.1:0-64222 GCF_036700545.1 Microcoleus sp. SVA1B4 | reverse complement strand
TGTGCCACAAGAAAATTCAATCTTTGTGGAACAGGCATCTTGCCTGTTTTTTAAATATGAACAGCCAAGATGCCTGTGCCACAAGAAAATTCAATCTTTGTGGAACAGGCATCTTGCCTGTTTTTTAAATATGAACAGCCAAGATGCCTGTTCCACAAGAAAATTCAATCTTTGTGGAACAGGCATCTTGCCTGTTTCTTAAAATGGTGTCATATCTGAGTTTAATCCTTCTTGTCAAAAAACACCGTCAGCGAGTTCCATGCAGACTTAGCCGCATCCGTCAAGCGAGTGCCGATCGACTCAATTTGCTTCACAATAAGGTGCCAATTCTTTTCAGCTTCCGTGTGAATGTGGTCAACAGCTTGTTCGATGCGATCGCGTTCGATCAATTTATTTTGTTCCACCGCTTCTCGCGCTTGTCGCACTGCTTTCAAATAAGCTTCGCGACTGACTTCGCCTGCATCTTGCACCTGCGCTTGCGCCCGCGTTTTAATCGCATCTACCACCAGCCAATTTTTCTCAGTTTCTTGTTTAATCAGCTTGACTGCTTCTGTGAATCTCTCGTGGGCGAGATCCTTATTTTCTTCGATCGCCCCCGATGCCTTATTGACAGCTTTTAAATAAGCTTCGCGGGTGAGTTCGCCCGCTGCTTGCACTTCGGCGGTGGCCCGTTTTTTAATTGATTCAAACAGCGCCGCAGTTTCTGCGATCGCCTCATCAGTCGCGTCGGGCATCTCTTTTTTGACGAGCTCCGTCGTTTCGAGAGTAGCCTCTAAAACTGGTTCCTCGGTTACTTTTGGATCTGTCATCTCAATCTTCTCCTTTGGTAGTAAACATTTTGAAAAAAACTAACAGTCCCCGGACGCAGACTTTGTATGTGTAGCGCCAGATTGAATTGTGGTCTTTTATACAGACTTTGTACGTGTAGCGCCAGAAGGAATTCTGGCATTTAATAAGAACTAGGCAATTCTTGTTCCAGCTTTATCAACTTTTGTATCCGCGCTTACCTAGTTGGAATGACCTCAGTTCTATTACATTATATCTACCAAAGTTTCTCTTGTCTGTAGGATACCGCCAACTTGCAGGTACGGTTTAGCGCACTTAGGAGCGCGAATTAAATAACTTACAATTTTAATTGTTATTGTGGGATGGGCGTCCCGCCCGTCCACTCATGACGGGCGGGACGCCCATCCCACTTTCAAGAGTGGAAGTTATTTAATTCTCATTCCTTAAATTTATGATAAGTCTCTCTACCTAAAACAACACACACCAATCAACTTGGTTTCTCAACCCAATAAAACGGGCCAATTTAATAATTTTAATTTGCCAACTGCAAATCTTCGCGATCGTCCGTATATAACAAATGGTGACCTCTTTGAGCGTGCAGTAAAGATTGAGGAAATTCGTACTGAGATAAGAGGATATCTTCCAGCGCAACTTTCATTTGATTGGCACAGATATGTGGCGGCATTTTGCCCATTCCCGTACCCATGCCGGGAATAGCGATAGTTTCAATTATATGTTTGACAGGCGTTCCATCTGGGACAGAGCCAAATTTTACGAGAGTCAAAATAGCGCGGGTTGCTAGATAAACATTTACTGTTTCTCTTAAAACTGTGGGAACCCTCATAATTGGTGCAGCTATTAAATAGGGAATTTCAGCATGATCTGTGTCTACAAGTTCTGCCATGCCTACTAAGAGTTCGCCGTGATGTCGAGATTGAATTATTTTTTGCAAGCGTTCAAGAACCTGCCCTCCAAAATATTCCGAAATTTCTAACTCTAAGCCGTCGTCCATGAAACCAAAACTATTCCCCGGACTAACAATAGCATCGCATTTCACATCAAATATTGAACCGTGATGTATCTTTACATTTTCCATACTGCCGCAAGTGCTTTCCCAGGCTCTAACTAAACTATCGTCTAAGGCAGCCAGCACAATTTGCATAAATACTCTCTCTTAATTTTAATGGCGAACAGCCAGAGCGATCGCCAATTTAATCCTACAATACTTTACATAAGTCCGCTGAATCTAAAATTTATCTCAATTTCAACTAGCAAATGTTCAATAGCTACGACATTTTTTGCTCGCACACACCCTTAACCTAATACAGAGAGAGCTTTTAACGCGGTTGTCACCCTCTCAGTTTTAGGTGTGATGAGCTGTACTGCATCGTGTTTTCTGGCCCAGGGGCTAATGTCTGCAAGCTGTTTCCCGATCTTGTTTTCAGTTTACTCTTTCTCGGTTGATCTCACATTTAATAAATACTGCTTATGACGCTCCGATATCGGTGTTCTCAAAAGAAAGGTTGAGGATTGAAACAGCGTTTGGTGCGTTTATGCTCGTACATCAGTTTATCAGCCTTTGCCAGCAATTGTTCTAATAAAACTTCATTATTTAAATCCCCAAACTGCACACCAAGACTTATTGATATATAAGCTCGCTCTGACTGTTGATTAAAGCGATCTATATTGTCTTGCAGCCGAGCATGAAAATTAGTAGATGAATCACCAGAAAAGTTAGGAATAAATAAAGCAAATTCATCTCCTCCCAGTCGAGCCACAATATCCGCTTCACGAAAGGTTTGCTTCAATATTTGAGCTGCGTCAACGATTACTCGGTCTCCCATTTCGTGTCCTAAAGTGTCGTTAATTTTTTTCAAACCATCTAAGTCAGCGAACAAAATAAAATAAGATGTTTGCGTGCGCCTCGCAATTTTTAGTTGTTGCTCTGCTAGTAAAAAAAAGCCCCGTCGGTTATATAATCCCGTTAATTCATCGGTCACGGATAGCTGTCTTACTTCTGCTTCTGCCCTCAGACGTTCTTGGATTTCATGTTCTAAACGTTGATTTTGTTCTAGCAGTTGTTGGCGTTGCTGTTGGATGAGTAATTGATTTTTTACTCGCATCAGCACTTCCTGTTCTTGAAAGGGTTTGGTAATATAGTCTACGCCACCGAGTTCAAAGGCTCGTACCTTGTTTTCTAGTCGTTCGAGGGCACTGATAAAAATAACCGGTATCTGAGCACTCGCTTCCGATGCTTTTAACTTTTGGCAGACTTCGTACCCATTCATTTCGGGCATATTGATGTCAAGTAAAATTAGACTCGGTGGGTCGCGATGAACACCTTGGAGTGCCATTCTGCCGTTGAGGGCTTTACGGACAATATAGCCCTGTGACTCTAGAATTTTGGCTAACAAGCGTAGATTGTCTGGGGTATCATCCACGATGAGAATATGCGTTTGGGCTACAAGTTTGAATAAAGCTGTCATGTTCTTATTCCTAAATCTGGGTGAGAGTTGCGATCGCTTCAAGCTGAAAGTTATCTACCAGAGATGTCATCGCCGCGATGAAATCTTGTTTCTCCTTGGGAATTTGAGCGATAAGTTCATAAAGCTTATTATCACTAAGATCGAGTGCTGCTTCATGAACTTCTGCAATCCACTTGGGGGGCATGGTTTTCAAGTATGGAGTCAATATCTTTGGTGGCGAAGCTGATGAGTCTGGCGGAATTTTTTCGGCGTAGCAGTAGCGGACGCCCAAGTGATGAGCTATCTTGTCGAAAAGTGTGTCTTCAGTAAACGGCTTGGCAATGTAGTCATCGCAACCGACTTGCAGGCTGGCGATACGATCGTCCTCAAAAGCATAGGCAGTCAGGGCAATAATGCGTGTAATTTGTCTTTTGTCCTGTGACATTTGCCCTGAGTTATCTGCTGATGACTCATGACTCATGACTAATGACTGTTGCGATCGAATCTGTCTCGTCGCTTCATAACCATCCATGACAGGCATTTGAATGTCCATCAAAATCAGGTCAGGGTGCCATGTTTGCCAACGATCGATCGCCTCTACCCCATTTTCCACCGCACACACCTCAAACCCAACTGACTCCAGCAGTGTCACCAGCAGTTGCTGATTTTCGGGAACGTCTTCTGCTACTAGAATTCGGTAGATAGGTTGCCCAGGTTCAATCCCGATAATCCGATCGCTCGTTTCAGGTTCCTCTAAATCAAGGGACTCTGGTAGTTCCAAAACGACTTGGCAGGTAAAAGTCGAGCCTCGATTCAGAGTGCTTTGCACGGTGATATCGCCTCCCATCAGACGCGCAAACTCACGACTGATAGACAGTCCTAAACCTGTTCCTCGATCGTGACGATCGCGATTGGTTTGCATGAAGGCGTCAAAAATTGATTCTAAATCTGAGGGAGAAAGGCCCGATCCGGTATCCTCAACTTCGAGACACAGGGTAATAGTTCGTTGAATATCCGGTTGATTAGTGGCGCGATCGCAATTTGTACTGGATGGCATATCATCTGATGAAAAAGCTCGTCCGCGCAGCACTATGCTTCCTGTTGTTGTAAATTTGATCGCGTTCCCCAACAAATTAATCAAGATTTGGCGAAGTTTTGCTTGATCGCCACAGACATAACGGGGGACAGTAGCATCCCACTCGCTGCTCAGATGTAACCCTTTCTCAGGCGCTTTGATGGTGAACATCTCGTTAATAGAACCCAGCAGTCGATGCAGATTAAAACAGCTTTTAGTCAGTACCAATTGCCCTGCTTCAATCCTAGACATTTGCAAAACATCGTCGATCAATGTCAGCAGGTGTTCTCCACTACGGGTAATGATCCCTAAATGCTCTTGAAATTCTTCTGGGATATGGGGGCTGCGGTTCATAAGCTGGGTAAATCCCAGAATGGCGTTGAGTGGCGTTCTGAGCTCGTGGCTCATGTTCGCAAGGAACTGGCTTTTGGCACGGTTGGCTATTGCTGCCCTTTCTGCAGCGTGTTCTAGGGCAGCTTGCGAAAATTCTAACACCGCCAGCATGAGGATATGTCTCATTTCGGCGGCACCTTCTAACTCTGCAATCTGCCACGGCTCAGACATCTCCCGCACTGTCTCTTTCCACAGTTCAAAGGATTTGCGGGGAGACAGGTGCATTTTTCCAATTTCGTCGATCGACACAGCATCATGTGGATTACCTGCCCAGTTTACGGTTTGAATTTGTTCGGGTCGGAACCAAAGGATGTGGTATGACTTTTGTATGGCGTAGGATAGCAAGATTGAGATTGCTAAAACACCGCTAGCTCGCTCTTTGAATTGCTTCGCTTGGGGATACAACTGAGACAAAGAAGCTGTTGCAAACACTCGTTCTTTGTTCTGTTGCAGCAACCACTGCACGAGTTCGTCAACCTCAGCTTCAGATGGTGTTTTACCCACCAATGTCAGACGACCATCGAGCAGAATAGCAGCTCCCTGAGCATGAACTAAATCTAGCAATTGAGAAGCATTTTCGGTCAATACCTGTTCGATAAAATTAGACTCTCGCCGGAATGCCTGCTGAAGTTGATCCTGAATAGTTTTCGCCTGCGATCGGTAAACGTTCAATTCTCGCTCTTGCTGATGCACCAGTTCGATCGAGGCAAATTGTCCTAAAAATTCACAGGTTTTGCGAGTGTCGTAATCTACCAATCGCGGGCTGTAATGGTGACAGGCAATTAATCCCCAGAGGCGTCGATCGTCAATTAACGAAATCGTCAGTGTCCCAGCCACTCCCATATTCTGCAAATATTCAATGTGGTAGGGAGATACTCCCCTTAAGACACAAGCACTTAGATCCTGGGGTGTATTGGTTAGGGGATGGTTGGTGGGAATTAGCCGGGCCGGGGTGTAATTGATATCAGGAATTTGGCGCACCCAGTTGCGGTAAAACAATTTGCGGGCGGGTACGGGAATATCGATCGCCGGGTAATGCAATCCCAGGTAGCTTTCTAGATAGCTTTCTTTCTCTTCGGCAATCACCACCCCATGGTCATCGGCTTCAAACCGATAAATCATCACGCGATCGAACCCTGTCATGGCTTTTACTTCTCTAGCAATGGTTTGAGCTAAATCAGAAAGACCGAGCGCAGTGCGAAAGTTGAGGATAACTGTTTGCAGACGCTGATAAAAATCCATTGCATGATTATTTTCAATAGTCAATTGGGGTTCTAGTTCCAGAATCAACTCATCGGGTCGCTGATGCACTGTGCTTCTAAATGTTTGAATTTTGCCGTCTTTTAGAGGTATTTTCAGATTAAAACTATTATGAATCTTGAGCTTTTCTTGATTGAGATACCTGACCATTTCTTGTACTTGCTCGTGACCAAATAACCATGGCAATGGCTGACCTAGCAATTCTGCGACACCAATGCCAAAAAACACTTCTACATTGTCACTTACTTGTAAAATGTTGAGGCTTTTTTCTTGCAGACATAAAAGTATTCCGTGGGGCTGAATATGACCGGGAGCATATACTGATTCTTCACTGCATTCCTCTAAATTTGTTAAATCTAAAGGAGTAATTTCCGAAATTTTTGGTACTTTATGAGGCATTTTAGAGCAGTAGTTATCAATAAAAATTAAGGATGTTTTTTTGGCAATTTTACCAACAATCAAATTGAATTCTTGTTGGCTGTGCCTAATTTCCTAGTCCTAATCAAACGTTTAACTGCACAACAGCTTATAAATCCAATGGAGGAATTTCACTTGGGAAATTACCTTGAATTAGATTAAGGATTTTCTCAAATTGATACTGGTGGGCGAGTTCCGTCAGATGAGTACCGAATTGAGCCAGGTCTGATGAAAGTTGAGCTACCAGTTCAACGATCGCAAAATCATCCCCACATAAAGCAGCATCTTCCAACTCAACCACCCATTCTTTTGGTAATGTCGCCAGAAGCATTGGATCGAGGGAATCTGGAACCCCAGAGGCAACAGAACAGAAATAAGAAGGAAAACAATCTGTTCCCCGTTCCCCCTTTTCTGTTTCCTCTTCCTCATATACATACTCTAAACCTAGGTATTGGGCCATCTTAAGAAATAGGGTCTGTTCCCGGAAGGGCTTGCTGATGTAGTCGTTGCAGCCAGCAGCCAAGGCGAGGGTGCGATCGCTCTGGGAAGCTTGGGCCGTAAGTGCAATAATGATACTGTTCTGTCCGTCTTCCATTGCCCGAATTTGCTTCGTAGCTTCGTATCCATCTAACACGGGCATCCGAATGTCCATCCAGGTTAGGTCGGGTTGCCATTGTTGCCAAATCTGCACCGCTTGCTGTCCGTTGGTAGCTTCTTTTACCTCTAATCCTAATTGTGTCAGTAATCTGACCATTAGCAAGCGATTTTCTGCTTGATCATCAACCACCAAAATGCGATGATCCGGTTGACCGGGAGCCAGCCCAATCACGAGGCGATTATTCTCTTCGGGTGTAACATTAACTCCACTGATGGGGCTGACGGGAAGGGTAAAGGTGAAGGTACTCCCCTGTCCCAGAGTGCTGCTGACAGAAATTTTTCCGCCCATGAGTTCCAGCAATTTGCGGCTAATGGTGAGACCTAGCCCAGTACCGCCGATCGATCGTCTCCCAGCTTGGGCTTGCACAAACGCATCGAAGATGGTACTGAGTTCGATCGGTGCAATCCCTACACCTGTGTCAGCGACTACAAACTGGAGAATCTGCCGAGTTGTGGTTAATGCCCCTGTACCGTCCGCCTCAATACTGACTTGCAAAGTAATGCTTCCCCGATCGGTAAATTTGATGGCATTACTCAGCAGATTGAGCAAAACCTGGCGCAGTTTTTGAGCATCGACAAGCATAAATTGGGGAACTTCTGGCGCAATCTCGAAACAAAGGTCAAGTCCTTTAGAACTTGCTCGTTGGGCCAACATATTTCGCAGGGAATGCAGCAGCGCAATTAAGTCTAATCCGCTTTCTTCAACTGTGCAGTGTCCCGATTCAATTTTCGAGAGATCCAGCACATCGTTAATCAAACTCAAGAGGTGATCCCCACTCCGTCGAATTGTTTGCAGGTCTTCTTTTTGGTTGGGAGTTAGGGAGGGGTCATGGGTCATCACCTGAGCAAATCCTAGAATTACGTTGAGAGGTGTGCGTAATTCGTGGCTCATATTGGCTAGGAAGGTACTTTTTGCCAAGTTCGCTGCTTCTGCTGCTTCCATTGCGTGCTGCAGTGCCAGTTCTTTACGTTTGCGATCGCTGATATCTTGCCCAATGCCCAAAAAATGCCCGCTAGAAAGCCGCACGTTTGCCCAAGATGTCTCTAACTGCTGTCCGGTGGCGGTCAGTGTTTTCATATCTTGCCACTTGCCGGTTGCTGATAACATAAAGTCCCCGACACTTTGACGATCAACTGGGTCAGGATAACACTCAGCTAAGATATCTTTTTGCTGCCAATCTTCTAGCGACCAACCTAAAATGTTTTCAAATTCCGGGTTGAGCAATTCCATTTGACCTTGCGCGTTAAATAAAGCAATCATCACTGGGATATTATCGACGATCGCCTGAAACATCTCTTTCTGATAGCGCAGAGCTTCCTCTGCCTGTTGTCGAGCCGTAATATCTCGCAGAAAGGTAGTAAAAATAATTTCACCGTTGATCTCGATCTTGGAAATGGAAGCCTCTGCGGGAAACTCTGTGCCATCTTTGCGCCGCCCAAAAATGGCTCCTCGCTCTGCCATTTGCCTTGCAGAGCCTCCATTATGGGCATAGTGGCGGACGTGGTGATGGTGAGCATCGGCAAGGCGCGAGGGCATCAACATCGCCAGGGGTTTCCCTAAAATTTCCTCAGCCACGTAACCAAAAATTTTTTCGGCTCCCTTGTTAAACAAAGTGATTTGCTGATTGGTATTGATGGAAATGATCGCATCGCTGGCAATTTCTAAAATTCCGGCAAATCGCGCTTGAGAGATTTTTAACTCGATTTCGGATTGTTGGCGATCGGCTTCGTTGCGTTTACGTTCGCTAATATCCCGGCAGATACAGAAGTTCATCATCTCATCTTCTAATTTCACCCGGTTCCAGCTAATTTCCACGTCATATACAGAACCATCCTTGCGGCGATGTCGCGTTTCAAACAGCGGAATAACCTCCTCTCTCTGGAGCATAAGTTGTAGTTCTTCCCTCGTCCATTCAGCATCCCAATCAAACACACTCATACTCAGGGTTTCTTCTAGGCTGTAGCCCAGCATTTGAGCAAAACTGGGACTAGCTTCGACAACTTTTCCGACCCTATCCATGACAACAACACCGTCCAGTGAAGTCTTGAAGAAGGCTTTACTCCGCAGGAGTTCCTGTTCTAGTGCAATTTCGGCTTTTTTGCGATCGCTAATATCTTTCATGAAGCAGTAATGCCCCAAAAATTGATGCTGTTCGTCGTAAGTTGAAATCATCACCAATTGCTTATAAAAAACCGAACCGTCTTTACGAACCCCTCTGCTTTCAACTTCAACTCTGCCCTCTTGCACCATCAGCCAATAGGCTGCAACCAGTTTTTCCAACTCATCGGGATCTACGGTTTTTTGCCAGGACATCCCGATCATTTCTTCTGGCTGATAGCCGGTCACGTCAGAATATGCTTTATTGACATAGAGGTAACGTCCTTGAGTGTCTATTTTGGAAATGCCGGACAGCGCATTTTTCATCACCTCACTCATTTCTCTAAGCTCTGCTTCTGCTTGTTTGCGATCGGTGATATCTTCTGAAAAACAAAGTAGGTACTGGGACTGATGCTGTTCGTCGTAAATGGGAATCTCCACCGTATGCAGCCAACGTTTTCCCAGACTATGACTGTCAATGACTTCTTCGAGAATATCCTCAGTCTTACCTTTTTCAAAAACTTCTCTATCCTTTTGGTCAAAAAAGATAGCCTGTTCTGTTGGGAACAAATCATAGCCACTTTTGCCGATCGCCTGTTCGGCTGAAATGCCAAATAACCGTTCGCTGGTTTTATTCCAAAACTGAAATACGCCAAATTGTTTAGGCTGTGCGTCCTTAACAAAAACCGCCACGGGTAAATTATCCAGAAGTGCTTGTAAGAAATTGCGAGTTTTTTGGATTTCCAGCTCCACTTTTTTGCGCTGGCTAATATCAATAAACGTAACTATAACTTTTTTAAGTTGACCTTTTTGATCTAACTCCGGGTAGGCATTAACTAATACCCACACACAACTATCCATTTCTTTTTTAATTCCTAAAACCTGATTTTTGATAGAACTTCCCGTGGATAAAACCTGATTCACGGGATATTCCTCTAGGGGCATCACGCTGCCATCTTCCCGCACCAAATGCAATGCCGGATCGCTCACGGGTTTTCCCAGCATTTGATCCATTGAAAACCCTAGTAATTCAGCGGCCGTTTCATTACAGAATTGGAGGCAGGTATCTGTCCCATGAATCACAAAACCCGCATTTAAGTTATCGATCAATTGCCGATATCTGGCTTCGCTTACCTGTAAAGCAACTTCAGCTTGCTTGCGCTCCGTAATGTCGGTGTGAGAGCCAGCCATCCGAATTACGTTACCTGCATCATCCCAAAGTGCTTGACCACGATCCAAAATCCATTTGTAGGAACCATCTTTGCAGCGAATGCGATGTTCTGTGATATAGAAAGGAGTTTTCTTGGCAAAATGATCTTGAACGGCTTGCATCACCCATCCCAAATCATCGGGATGTACCAGATTAGCCCATTCGTCTAGAATGTTTTGGATTTCATGGTCTTCATAGCCCAGCATTTCCTTCCAACGACTAGAAAAGAAGACCTCGTTGGTTTGAACATTCCAATCCCAAATGCCGTCATTATTCCCGCGTACAGAAAGTTCCCAGCGTTCTTCACTTTGACGTAGTGCTGCTTCTGCTTGTTTGCGGTCAGCAATATTCCGGGCAATCTTTGAGGCTCCAATTATATTCCCTGCATCGTCTTTAATGGGGGAGACACTCATCGAGACATCGATTAATGTTCCATCTTTCCTCAGCCTCTTTGTATCGTAGTGTTCGATGCGTTCTCCTCGCTGGATTTTAGTGATAATTTCGTTTTCCTCATCTCGATAGTCTGCGGGAATCACTTTTCTCCCTGATTGCCCTACTATTTCGGCCGCTGTATAGCCAAAAATTGTTTCGGCTCCTACATTCCAACTTGTAACTACACCCTCTAAATCTTTACTAAGAATGGCATCTTCCGAAGATTCAACGATCGCAGCTAGTCGGGCGATCGCAATTTCTGCCTGTTCTCGCTGGTGAATTTCCCATTGCAACTGGCGATTAGCTTTTTTGAATTTATCGACTTTGCCATAACTAATTTGTGCGAGATACACGACCCACATCAGGATCAAAACTAAAACTAAACCACCAATTAATACAACTCTTGGCCAATAAAATTTGACATTATTTAGTAGATATGAAGTTGGAAAAACCTCTATCCTCCAGTCTACACCATAGGCTTTCACTACAACTGTTTTATCCTCTGGTTTTTGAGGCAAATACTTTTGACCGTAGATCAAATTTGGGCCATCATATATAGCCACATTGTACCCAGATGACACTTTTAAAATACTCTCAAATAGAGTTTTAAATTGAAAAACTCCGACAATAAACCCATCAAACCGTTCACCTACAAACAAAGGAAAACTTGCTAAAAATCCTTTACCCCCTTGAACAAGTGAAATATTGCCACTTAAGATAGGTTGACGCAAATCACGAGCTACTTGCAAAGTAATTTTCCGACGTAGTTCCCCATTCAAATCTAGGTTTTGCGCTGCCTCATTCCCTGCCAGTGGTGCAACCCATCGCACTTTAAATGATGGATCGACTAATGCGATCGCCTGATAACCGTAAAAATCCTTTACATAAGCCTCAGCATCGGCTTCCCAAAGAGCCTTTGGTGTACCGCCATTGGCTTGCCAGCGACTCGCCATTTGCCGAAGCGTCAAAACTCGAATGGATAATCCTTCGGTTAGTTGTGACTGAATCGCATTGGCTTCCTGCTGAATTAACTGCTCAATGTGAATTTGTGCATTGATGGTTAGCTGTTGCCACGTAAATAAAACAGCAAAAGAAGCCACCACACCAAGCAAAAGAGGTAGCAATCGTTTAAGTGGTGTTTGGTCTAAACTTATAATGACTTTGCGTCGAGGGATCACCATAAATTAAGCGATAGATGAATAGAGCTGTTTTCGATTTATTGGGCTATAATTGGGTAATTTACTGAGGCAAGAGAGCTAAGTCTTGAGCCGGAAAACCAGTTAGTTATAAGGCACTATCTAAACTTTATACCCCCTCAAATGAGCTATTAGATTCCACTGGTAAAGAATGTTGTTCATTAAGCCCTAGCCCTCTAACTAGATTTAGAGATGGCGATGAGCAACATCTGTTCAGATTGTAAATAGGTGTTGTTTGCCAACATTGGCGACAAAACCAGTAGATTTGATGCTGGCGAACGTGACGGAGCATTTGATTCGAGCAGCAGGGGCACTGTGTCATAAAGACCTCTTTTTTAACTAAAGGCTATTTCACTCTTGTTGCAAAATGCTGTAAGCTCGCTTGAAGCAACGATAACAAGACCCTATACAAAAAAAATAAAGATTTGGTAAAGAATATAAAAGGGTTAAGAAAAAGATACAAGTTTAAACATTCCGTAATAAAAATAAGAGCGAAGAGAATTTTTATCCCACAATACGCACCTTGTAATATCACATCTGTTGTGTGATAATTATATACTATTCAGATGCAGCTTTTGAGACTCATTCCTACATAAAATAATTTTCCTGTTCCCTGTTCCTTGATTTGATCTGAGAGTCTAAATCCTAGCCCTACACCTTTGTATGAAGGTATCGCGGGCCGACAGTCTGGTGTAAAAGATGCGGTATCAGGAACAATCGATGCCTTTGCTAGCGACGGAATGCTGTTAGTAGGAGAAGCGCTGAGACAGGGTTTAAGTCCAAGCCAATATTCTGTGATACCGGAGCAGCCTTTAACCTGCATTTCTTACGGCATGATATTGCCAGCAAGTGACACTGAATGGCAAGAAACAGTCATTCGATTTTAGATTTTAGATTTTAGATTTTGGATTGACCCCACGGATAAATTCGGGGGCTTGAGGATTTTAGATTTTGGATTGATTCCACGGATAAATCACGTGGCGGGTACCATCAAGAAATTCTTGGTCAATAATTTTATTCGCAATCAAAGTTCGACGAATTTGTTGGAAAAAGTGCTGGGGCGCAATTCTCCTTTCCTACCGATGAGTGTCGCCGATCGAGATAAATGTATTGGAACCCAAATCGGGCAAGATGCTGGGCGCGCACCAGAAGAATAGGGGTCAATCGATTGCGCGATTTTAGATTTTAGATTTTAGATTTTAGAGGCGACCCCACGGATCAATGCGGGGGCTCTTCTGATTTTCGATTTTCGATTTGGGATTGATTCCACGGATAAATCACGTGGCGGGTACTACCTTTGAAATTCGTGGTCAGGTGCGGATCTTGTCAGGGCAAGTCCGATCGCTGTAACCAGTGGCGTCAATAGGCTCTAAACTGGATTCAGGAAGGCGCGCAGCACAGGTTTAGGAGGGTCATCAGTGACAGAAAAAAGTTATCAATCGTCTTCTCTACCAACCTACGCGCGAAAAGAACTGCGGGAATTAGTTCGATCGCAGTTAAGGGCCCTGTTGGAAGAAGGAGACTTTAAAGGAGCAAAAGCGATTTTGCACCCGGTTCAGGAAGCAGACATAGCTGAAGCTATCGAAGGCCTGCCAGAAACCATGCAAGTAATAGCTTTCCGCTTGCTTTCCAAAGACGAAGCAATCGCAGTCTACGAATATCTCGACTCCAGCGTTCAGCAGTCCCTCTGCGAAAAATTCAAACGCCAAGAAGTCATTGACATTGTAGACAAAATGTCCCCGGACGATCGAGCTAAACTGTTTGACGAACTGCCGGCAATATTAGTCCGTCGCCTGTTGGGTGAATTGAGCCCGACGGAACGGGAAGCAACGGCTCAACTTTTGGGTTACGAAGCCAGTACCGCCGGTCGGATCATGACCCCGGAATATATTTCTCTGAAAGAAAGCTTTACCGTCGCCCAAGCTTTAGACCGAATTCGCTCTTTGGCTAAAACTACCGAAACAATTTATTCTCTTTACGTCACTGACGCCGGACGCAGCTTGACAGGTATTTTATCCCTGCGGGATTTAGTCACTTCGCCCCTCGACAAAACTGTCGGCGAAATTATGACCCGCGACGTAGTTTCTGTTCAAACAGGAACGGATCAAGAAGAAGTAGCTAGGCTGATCCAGCGTTACGATTTTTTAGCTGTGCCCGTTGTAGACCGCGAACAGCGTTTGGTCGGCATCATTACAGTTGACGATGCGATCGACATTTTAGAACAAGAAGCAGCCAAAGATATTTATACCTTGGGCGGCGTCCAATCCGGTGGCGACAATTATTTTCAGACCGATTTAATTACCGTTGCCCGGAAAAGAGTCGTGTGGCTGTTTGTTCTGCTTTTAACTAATACTGTCACCGGCGCAATTATTAGAGCTCAAGAAGATATTTTGAACCAAGTAGTCGCCCTAGCAGCCTTTATTCCCCTGCTGACTGGCACTGGAGGCAATGTCGGAGCTCAGTCCTCAACAGTTGTAATTCGCGGTTTGAACACTGATGAAATTACAGCAATGGGCCCGTTTCAAGTAATTGTTCGCGAGGGGATGGCGGGAGCGCTGCTAGGAGCTATATTGGGAACTGTAGCGACGGGCTGGGCTTACACTCTGCAAGGGAGTTTACCAGTGGCACTCGCGGTGGGAGTGAGTTTGTTTGCGATCGCAATTTTAGCTTCTATTGCCGGTTCAGCTCTGCCTTTTCTATTTCGTTCTTTGGGTTTAGACCCCGCTTTAATGTCTGCTCCCTTTATTACCACCGCAGTTGATGTCCTCGGGGTCTTGATTTATTTCACTTTAGCTCGACAAATTTTGCAGCTTTAATATATTTAATTACATGGCTGTCAATAAAAAACCCATAGTAATTTTAAATTCCGTGATGTACAGCCTCCCAATTCCCAATTCCCTATGCCCTATGCCCTATGCCCAATTCCCTATGCCCAATTCCCAATTCCCAATTCCTAATTAACTTATGTCATCATCCAATTCACCAACAAAAATCCAAAATCCCACGTCGAGCAATTTGTTAGAAACTGCTGAAGTGGTTTTTATTGCTGCCTCTGCTGTGGGATTGGCTGCTAGTTTGGTTTGGGAACAGAGCGTTTATGCTCAAGGCGCGATCGTGATTGCGTTGGTGTTGAATTTTGTGAACCGGCAGAAGCTGCACAAGCAAGTTAAAGCAAGTACGGCGGCCACGTTCGATCGCGTAAATCAACAAGCAGCTACTACCGATCGCGCGATCGAGCAATTGCAACTTGCTGTAAATGCTTTAGACGAAGCTCTTGCTCAAACATCTCGCGAAAATCTCAATGTTGGGCCTGGAGAAAATGTACACTCTCTAATTTCAGCAATTGAGAACCTGCGCCAGCGACTAATAATTTTAGAAAAAACTATTAAAATGATTCAAAGCGAGATCGAACTCACCAGCCGCCAATTCAAACAGCGACCGGAGTTGCAACAAGTCGAAACTTTGACAACAATAATTCTGGACTTGCAGCAGTTTATCAACGAACTGCCACAGTGGGGCAATTTGCAGCAGCGACAGCTAACAGAACTTCAGCAAAAAGTAGACAATGCTTTGGCTCAACTATCTGAAGAAATTGCTGTGATTCCCAACCGCGTGCAAGATGCGCTAGCCCATCGCGGTGGGGAAATTAACCCACAGTTTGGTTCGGGTTTGAATGCCGATCAAAAGAATGGTTATCGACCAAAAACCCAGAATGAGAAAATTCGCCAGAAATATCCCAGAGCTTATGTCAAGTGGAGTCAGGATGAAGACGAAAATTTGAAGCAAGAATATGCTAGCGGTCAACAAATTGACGAATTAGCTCAGAGATTTCAGCGACAGCCTAGTGCCATTCGTTCGCGATTACAAAAATTAGGAATAATCAAATAATGGGAATGGTATAGACAAAAATGAGTAAATCTAAAATCTAAAATCTAAAATCGGCAATAACAAAACGATCGCCCTTTTTTTTCAAAAGAGCGATCGCTTTGTTTCTGTATTCAGTACCGGCTGCTAACAGCGGGCCACTAACATTACATCTCAAGGCTTTTTAGCCTGGGTCTACCTCATTTTAGAAATCTTGGGGTAACAAAGAACTTAAACGCTCCAACAAAGGATCGGAATTCCGAGGAGGAGCAACTTCAGCATCAGGCACTACATTATCATCCGCCACAGAGTCAGACTCAATCGGGCCAGGCTCTACTACTTTTGAAACTGGGGCAAAAGAAACTTGAGCAAACTTACTGTTAACACTCCCCTGCAACTGATCCAACTGCGCGCTGAGTTGACTCAGTTGATGTTCCAGTCCCTCCAAACGGCTTAATTCCTCTGCCGAAACATTGTGCTCAAACTCAGCAAATTTCACCACAAGTTCAGCAATACGCTGTTCCAACCGCTGAAAGTTCTGTGTAGAGCTAGCAGACTCAGATACAGACAAAAACTGCCACAAAGCTTGCTTGCAGAGATTGCTGAAAGTCTGATACTTCGTGAAAGCCAACTCTTTTTCAATAGCGGCCAGCAAAGTTTGATCCGCAGCATCTTCCGTAAACGCCACCGAGAAATTCGCCTTATTTTTTGCCCACAGTGCCATAGGGTTCAAGCCTTAATGCGTTACTTTATCGTGGCTAGCTGAGCCTCAGCATAAATAAACTGTCCCAAAGCATTAGCTTTCCGGGAAGGCTGAGCCAAGTGAGCCTTAAGATTGGCGTCTTTAAGCAAAGGTTGCAAAACCTCCCAGAAAAACTCGCCGCCACCGCCAGTCAGAACCACATCCGTCACACGTTCGGGCAACCACTGCACCAAACGTTCGGACAGTTCGTTAGCGAAAGCCTCTCGCAAATCCTTAATAATCGGATCTAAATTAGTCGGCTTAGTCGCTCCTCTGGGACGGTAGAAACGCTGGCCTTCGGGTTTATTCACCGCTTCCAGTAAAGACAGAGATTGAGGGTCTGCCCCCGGAATCTTTGAGGCAACTTGTTCGTAGAACTTGTTCATTGCGAAGGAATCGCTCTTTGAAGCCGCCCGGGCGAAACGGAAACGATCGACCATTAACAAATCGGTAGTTTGGTGTCCGATATCTACAACAGCCACCGACAGTTCCGGCAACTCCGGCGTAAACTCCTTGTTATCTTGAGCCTCGCACCAAATCAGGCTGCCGAACCCTTCCGGCATCACCCAAACGTGACTGATGTTAATATCCACCCGCTCGCCCCGGTACACCACAACGTGGGGAGAGCGCAGTTGGCTGATAATCTCTTCCTTTTCCTTCTCAAACTGATCCTGCGAATAAAACGGCAAACCCAGCACAACTGCTATTTCGCCTTTCATCTGGAAATATCCAGCACAGGAAAAGACCTTAACCAAAGCATCTACTACTTTCGATTGGTCAGCGCCACCGAGATTAGCGCCAAAATCTGCTGCCAATTGACCGATCGCGTAGCCCTTGCCCTGGTACTCCAGCCACATATCCAACAGAGGGTCTGTTGCTTTGGACTCAAAGCTGCCGCCCCGCACCTTTTCCACGGGCATAGTAGCCACGTTGGCAGGGATGAAAACAACGCTACTCGGGTTGCGACTCACGCAAGCTTTAGTTGCCGTCCGACCCAAATCAGCACTAATAATCGATTTGTTAGAAGCGACTTTAGTCTGCTGGGTCAGCATAGCCGAATTAGGAACAAGCTGTCTAGTTGTCATTGAAATGTGTTACCTCACTGAGCCTCACCATTATCATGCCTTATCCCTTGACACTGCCACGCTTAAAGACAGTGGGTTTTGCGGCGATTCTTCTAACTCTACCTAGATCGGTATCGAAATCAGCACCAAACATTATATTCGGGACGATCGCCCTTAATTGATTTTAGATTTTAGATTTTAGATTTTAGATTTTAGAGGGGACAACAGGGGGCGCGGTCCGGGGGCTTGTACCCTGGATGGTTTCGGTCGAGGAGTATTCTCGATCGATCGCGGCAATACGGCCTGTTGCCTGAGAGTGCATTGTTAAGTTAAATTTAGTTAAGATTCTGAGTGTAAACTTTTGTCGCACTTCTCCCACACCGCGATCTTACCCGATCTGTCCCCAATTCAAGGCATCCTCATTTATGAAAATTTCTTGGCGAACTATACTACTTTGGACTTTACCCGCCTTAGTCATCGGCTTTTTCTTGTGGCAGGGAGCCTTTGCGCCATCCCCCGCAGAAATGAGCAAGAATACCGCCAGCACCCGCCTGAGCTACGGTCGATTCTTAGATTACTTAAACGCCGGTCGAGTGACCAGCGTTGACCTTTACGACGGAGGTCGGACGGCTATTGTCCTAGCAGTCGATCCCGAACTGGACAATCACGAGCAGCGGTGGCGGGTAGACTTGCCCTCAAATGCCCCGGAACTGGTTTCGAGGCTCAGAGACTCCAAAATCAGCTTCGACACTCACCCACTACGCAACGACGGTGCTGTCTGGGGACTTTTAGGCAATCTAGTATTTCCCCTGTTGTTAGTAGGAGGGCTGTTTTTCCTCTTCCGCCGCGGTGGCAACGTGCCAGGGGGCCCTGGCCAAGCCATGAATTTTGGCAAATCCAAAGCTCGCTTTCAAATGGAAGCTAAAACAGGCGTACTGTTCGACGACGTAGCAGGCGTTGAGGAAGCCAAAGAAGAACTTCAAGAAGTGGTGACATTCCTCAAAAAACCCGAACGCTTCACCGCAGTCGGGGCGAAGATTCCCAAAGGCGTGCTGCTAGTGGGCCCTCCCGGAACCGGTAAAACCCTGCTGGCAAAAGCGATCGCAGGCGAAGCCGGCGTGCCTTTCTTCAGCATCTCCGGTTCGGAATTTGTCGAAATGTTCGTCGGTGTCGGCGCTTCCCGCGTTCGGGACTTGTTCAAGAAAGCTAAAGAAAATGCTCCTTGCATTATCTTTATCGATGAAATCGATGCAGTGGGCCGCCAGCGCGGCGCAGGTATCGGCGGCGGTAACGACGAACGGGAACAAACCCTGAACCAGTTGCTGACCGAAATGGACGGTTTTGAGGGCAATACTGGCATTATTATCATTGCTGCCACAAACCGCCCCGACGTGCTCGACTCAGCGTTGCTGCGTCCGGGACGTTTTGACCGCCAAGTTAGCGTAGATACGCCGGATATCAAAGGCCGCTTGGAAATTTTGGAAGTTCACGCGCGCAACAAGAAGCTGTCTCCAGAGATTTCTTTGGACGCCATCGCCCGCCGCACTCCTGGTTTTACCGGCGCTGATTTGGCTAACTTGCTCAACGAAGCTGCGATTTTAACCGCCCGCCGCCGCAAAGAAGCGATTACGATGCTCGAAGTTGACGATGCAGTCGATCGCGTGGTAGCAGGTATGGAAGGCACTCCTTTGGTGGACAGCAAGAGCAAGCGCTTGATTGCTTACCACGAAATCGGCCACGCGATCGTCGGTACAATCATTCAAGCCCACGATCCAGTTCAAAAAGTTACCTTAGTTCCTCGCGGACAGGCCCGCGGCTTGACTTGGTTCATGCCCAGCGAAGACCAAGGTTTGATTTCAAGATCGCAAATTTTAGCCCGGATTAGCGGTGCTTTGGGTGGCCGCGCAGCCGAAGAAGTAGTTTTCGGCGATGCCGAAGTAACCACCGGTGCCGGTAACGACTTGCAGCAAGTCAGCGGTATGGCGCGGCAAATGGTGACTCGCTATGGGATGTCTACCTTGGGCCCGATCGCCCTGGAAGCTCAGCAAAGCGAAATTTTCCTCGGCCGCGACTACACAGCGCGATCGGAATATTCCGAAGAAATAGCTTCTCGGATTGACGGACAAGTTCGATCGATTGTCGATCACTGCTACGACGACGCCCGCCGAATTATTCGCGAAAATCGCACTGTGATCGATCGCTTAGTCGATTTGTTGATCGAAAAAGAAACCATCGACGGCGAAGAGTTGCGCCTAATCGTCTCTGAATACACTTTTGTTCCTGAAAAAGAACAATACGTTCCTCAACTTTAATAGTTGTTTGAACATTAGGGACACGGCATTGCCGTGTCTTTAAAAAGTAGGGACGCAAGACTATTGCCACGTCCCTACTTTTTTATTAAACTGTCAATAATATTAAACCGCCCCTAAACGCCAATTAACGCAGATGAATACTACATTGGCCCTACATACTAAGAATTTGTCATTTTTTTTTATAGCAGCTTTTATTTTTGTTGGTGTCAATACTTTGAGCGCCCGCGCCGAAAAATCAAGATGTTTTGTAGATATTTGCATCGACTCCAGCAGCGTTGAATTAAGCAAATCCGATATTCCCGGTGCTCCCTCTTATCCAGTCAGAACTATTTTAGTAACTCAACAGTTTAGTAACGATAAATTGTTGGCGCAAATGGAAGTTGACTGCCAGCAACGACAGTTGAGAACGGTCAGAGTTAGCCAAGATGGCGAAAATTGGTCGAATTTCTCTCCGAAATGGACTTTAGTCGATGGCCACTCATCTTTGTCTCGGCTGGTTGACTATACTTGTAAATTGGCGATCGCAGAACAAGAGAATAAATAAGTATAGCCTTTCTCAGTAATATGAGGTGTACGCTTGATAAGCGGGCATAGGGCATAGGGCATACCTCACCAAGATTGAGAAGTGCTGTAACCCAGAAAAAAAACAGATCGCCTATATCTTCAACCATTGCCTTGCAGGTGCAAGTCTGTGTGCCCGTAAACTTAGCCGTTTCAACCGCCGAGTGTTAATATTACAATCAATCTAAAATCTAAAATCTAAAATCTAAAATCTAAAATCGGATGACCAACCCCACCGAATATCGGCAAAGACGCGAACAATTAATGGCCAAAATTGGCAGCGGGACGGCGATATTTCGTAGCGCACCCGCAGCCGTCATGCACAACGATGTAGAATATGCCTACCGACAAGATAGCGATTTTTTCTACTTAACCGGTTTCAACGAACCTGCGGCGGTAGCAGTGCTCGCGCCGCACCACGAAGAACACAAATTTGTGTTGTTTGTGCAGCCAAAAGACTTGGAAAAAGAAACTTGGCACGGTTATCGCGCCGGAGTAGAAGGCGCTAAGGAATTGTACGGCGCGGATGAAGCTTTCCCGATTAATGAACTTGCGGAAAAATTGCCGAAATATTTAGAAAAAGCCGATCGCATATACTATCACTTCGGGCGCGATCGTAGTTTCGACCAAACAGTCCTCAATCACTGGCAGCGCTTGATGGCAACCTATCCCAAACGTGGCACAGGCCCGACAGCAATCGAAGATTCCAACATCATTTTACACCCAATGCGGCTGGTGAAAAGCGAAACTGAATTAGCATTAATGCGAAAAGCCGCTAATATCTCAGTTGCAGCGCACAACCGCGCCCAAGAATTCGCTAAACCGGGCAGATACGAATATGAAATTCAAGCTGAAATAGAACATACTTTCGGCTTAAATGGCTGCACTCCCGCTTACCCTTCAATTGTTGCATCCGGCTACAATTCCTGCGTCCTCCACTACATCGAAAACAACCGGCAAATGCAGGAAAACGATTTGTTGCTAATAGATGCCGGTTGTGCTTGCGACTACTACAACGCTGATATTACTCGTACCTTTCCTGTTAGTGGCAAATTTACAACTGAACAACAGATAATTTATGACTTAGTTTTGCAAGCACAATTGCAGGCAATTAGTCAAGTATATCCCGGAAATCCTTACAGCAAAATTCATGAAACAGCGGTGCGCGTTTTGGTGGAAGGTTTAATGGATTTAAAACTTTTGGTGGGCGACATTGAAGAGATAATTAAAGAAGAGAAATACAAGCCATTTTATATGCACCGCACTGGTCATTGGCTGGGATTGGATGTGCATGATGTCGGCGTTTATCAGTACGGCGAAAATCCGCAAGTTTTGCAGGCAGGACAAGTGCTGACGGTGGAACCGGGGATTTATATTTCTCCTTATATTAAACCCGTTGAAGGACAGCCGGAGGTTCCTGAAAAATGGCGCGGTATTGGCGTGAGAATTGAAGATGATGTTTTGGTGACATTGGAAAGTCATGAAGTCTTGACGGCGGGAGTTCCTAAATAAAGGAAAAGTAGAAGGCTTTGGGGAGAAGTCAAGAAAGATTGATTAATTAAGTTAGCAGTAAAGGCTTGAGCTTTGTTAGTATGGGCTTGAAAAAGCTCAAGTCCGCCACTGCCAAACATACAGCCATTATGTGTATTGATCCTACCAAGATCGATCGACCTCTGGAAACCTGCGAAGCATTAGTAGCAGAGCAAAAAGCAAAAATTCGGCAACTAGAAGAGGATTTGCAGCAGCAGAGAGAATTGTGCCAGAAATTAGAAGCACAACTCAAAGCAGTCGAGAATGCTGGCGTTTCGGGTTCGGCAACAGAATTTGATATCACCGAGGACGATCGCATTGGGTTAATCACATCTCTGGAAAAAAGCCAGGAAATGTACCGAACTCTCATCAAACATTATCCCAATGGGTCGGTGTTTTTGTTCGATCGCGATTTGCGCTATACTCTGGTTGACGGCCAAGGTTTGGCAGTAGTTGGTTTGTCCAAAGAACTGTTGGAAGGCAAAACATTGTGGGAAGCATCGCCACCTGAAGATTGGCAACTTTTTGAGACTACATATCGCGCTGCTTTGGCAGGAAAAGAGAATACTTTTGAATATAAATACGGCGATCGCGTTTATTTAACAACAACTGTTCCCGTCAAAAACGACCGAGAAGAAATTTTTGCCGGCATGGTAGTTACTCATGATATCACCGAAAAAAAACAGGCAGAAATAGCGCTGCAAGAAATCAAAAATCAGCTAAAAATTAAATATCAAAAGCGCACAGAAGACTTAAAAACAGCTAACACTCAATTGCGGGAAGAAATTATCTATCGCTGGCAGGCAGAAGAAGCTTTGCGAGAAAGCCAGGAACAGCTAGAATTGTTTTTCTCTCAATCTTTAGATGGTTTTTTATTTATGATGCTGGACGAACCAGTGCACTGGGACGATACAGTTGACAAAGAAAAAGTTTTGGATTATGTATTTACTAACGGGCGGGTAACGAAGGCAAATGATGCTTTGATAGCTCAATACGGGGGTACTAGGGAAGAGTTTATTGGTCGCACGCTTTACTCTTTGTTATCGCACAACTTGACTGGTGGCAGAGAGATAATCAGGGAATTTTTTGATGCTGGCAGAATCCACATCGAAAATGAGAATCGCACGTTTGACGGGGTTCCAGTTTGGATAGAAGGCGACTATATTTGCATTTACGATTCCCACGGCAAAATCGTGGGCTATTTTGGCGTGCAGCGCGATATTAGCGATCGCAAAAAAGCAGAAGCAACCCTCAGAGATAGCGAAGAACGCTTTCGGGCAACCGTCGAACAAGCGGCAGTCGGTATTACGCACCCTGACGCAACAGGCCGCTATTTGCGAGTCAATCAAAAATTCTGCGAGATAGTGGGATATAGTGCGAGCGAACTGCTGTCGCGAACTTGGATGGACGTTACTTACCCAGAAGATATAGATGCAGATTTAGAACAAAACAAGAAATTATTTGCCGGAAAAATTGACAGTTTTAAAATGGAAAAACGCTTGCTGCACAAAGACGGCACTGTAGTTTGGGTAAATATTACAGTATCGCTAATCAAAGAACCGCTGAGTGGGGCAATTTACAATGTAGTAGTGACAGAAGATATTAGCGATCGCAAAAAAACCGAAGCAGCACTGAAAGAGAGCGAAGAAAGGTTCCGACAGCTAGCAGAAAACATTGAAAGCGTGTTTTGGATGGTAAACGTTCAACCCCAGGAAATTATTTATATTAGTCCGGCTTATGCAAAAATATGGGGCAGAAGCTGTGCTGATTTGTATGCTTACGGGCGCTTTTTTACAGAGTCTTTCCATCCAGAAGATCGCGACCGCGTTATTGCTACCTTCACGAAACAAATGGAGTCTGAAAAGGATATCGAATATCGAATTTTCAGATCTGACGGCCAAATTCGCTGGATTCGCGCTCGGGCTTTTCCGATTAGAAATCAAGCTGGTCAAGTTTACCGCATCGTTGGCATTGCAGAAGATATAAGTGAAAGCAAACAGGCAGAAAAAACCATTCGTGAAAGTGAAGAACGCTTCCGCCAGCTAGCAGAAAATATCCAAGATTCCGTCTGGCTAATGTCTGCAGAATTCACCGATTTATTGTATCTGAGTCCAGCTTACGAACAAATCTGGGGGCGCAGTCGCGAAGAATTGTATGCTGATCCATTAAAAATGATGGAGTGGGTGCATCCAGAAGATAAAATCCTGTTGGAAGAGGCAATGGGGCGAGTGTTGCAGGGCGAGTCCACCAATACCGAATATCGGATTTTTCTGCCAGACGGCACAATTCGCTGGGTGTGCGATCGAGCTTTTCCCATTTACGACGAATCGGGTAAAATTTACCGCATCGCCGGTATTTGCGAAGATATCAGCGATCGCAAATTGACCGATGCCCGCATCCAAGCAGCACTCCGCGAAAAAGAAGTATTGCTCAAAGAAATTCACCACCGAGTCAAAAATAATATGCAGGTAATTTCCAGCTTGCTGCAACTTCAAGCTCAATACATTGAAGACGAAGCGACGCTAACTTTATTTGAAGAAAGCCAGACCCGCATCCATTCAATGGCTCTGATTCACGAGCAACTTTATCAATCCGAACATCTCGATCGCATCGCCCTCTCCCCCTACGTCGAAAACTTGGTTGCTAATTTGTATCAATCTTTTGGTTGCGGCAACACTTCAATCAAATTTAATCTCAAAGTTGACCCCATTTATTTAAACATAGAAACAGCAATTCCGTGCGGTTTAATTATTAACGAACTGGTTTCTAACTCTTTAAAATATGCCTTTATCTCAAGTCTTGCTGGTGAAATATCTATCAATTTTAATGAAATAAATAATTCCCAATTTCATTTAACTATTCAAGATAACGGTCGCGGATTTACGGCGAATTTTGACTGGGAAAATACTGAAACATTAGGATTGCGATTAGTAAAAATGTTGGCTTACCAATTAGAGGCGAGTATTGCCATTGACAGTCAGCGTGGAACCTGCTACAGTCTGATTTTCCAAGAGTTAAATTATCGGCAGCGTATTTAACAAAAAATGAACCCTATACAAATTTTGGTTGTAGAAGACGAAGTTATTGTAGCCCAAGACATAGCAGGTCGATTAAAAAAACTGGGATATGTAGTAACAGCTACAGTTTCTTCAGGAGAAGAAGCAATTAAAAAAGCGATCGAAAACCCGCCCGACTTAGTGTTGATGGATATCGTGCTTAAAGGTGACATGGACGGGGTAACAGCAGCCGAGAAAATCCGAACTAATAGGAATGTGCCGACAATATTTTTAACAGCTTATGCCGACGATCAAACGCTGCAAAGAGCGAAACTTACAGATCCATTCGGTTATATTATCAAACCATTTCAACAAAATGATTTGCGGGTGGCGATCGAGATTGCCCTGCACAGACACGAAATCGAAACCAAGATGCGAGAATCTCTCAAAGCCGCGGAAGCAGTCAGAGAGTCGGTGGAAGAAAAATCGCACCGCCAAAACCAGTATATTTCAATGGCCGCTCACGAATTGCGGAATCCCCTCAACGCGATTTTAATCTCTGCGGAACTTCTCGATCGAACTCGCAGCAGTGACGAATCCCAAGTTAGAACCCTGCGGCTGGTGCACTCAGCTACCCAAAAGATGAACCAGCTAATCGATGATATGCTGTTTATGGGTCGAGCAGAAGCAGGCCAACTCAAATGCAATCCATTACCGATAAATTTAGTCGAATTTTGTCAAGACTTGCTCGATCAATTGCAGTTAGGAAATGAAGCCAAGCACAAACTAACATTAATCCCGTCAGATGTTACCAGCGCGATGTTAGATCAACAATTGCTGCACGGCATTATTTCTAACTTAATCGTCAATGCCATCAAATATTCTCCCAACGGCGGGCAAGTCACCTTGGAATTGGAATGCCGTCTAGCAGGCGAGGGAGACAAAGAAGCTATTTTCTGCTTGTCTCCTCAGTGTTTGTTTCCAAATTCCCAATTTACAAATATTAGCTCTACCTTACTAATTATGCGTATCCGAGACGAAGGTATCGGCATCCCAGAAACTGAAGTAGGGAAAATATTTGAAATGTTTTACCGCTGCAAGAATACGGGAAAGATTAAAGGTAACGGTTTGGGATTAACAATTGTTAAAAAAGCTGTGGAATTGCAAGGAGGGGCGATCGCCTGCGAAAGCAAAATCGGCGTTGGTACAACCTTCACCGTCGCCCTTCCTTACGTAGCACTTTCCTGTTCGACTCAACGATAAACAACTTAAATGCCACTACAAACACTAATCAAACTGTTGTAAAATCCACTCCACTGCTACCGCTAAATTTGCTGCAATAAAATCAGGTTTAGTATGGTGCTGATACTCCCCGCTCAACACGCTTTCCCCGTAACCAGTCTGCACCAAAATGCCAGTACAGCCGGCATTGTGAGCCATATCAACATCAGTCGCTTTATCTCCTACCATAAAACTATTCGGCAAATCCAAATCGTATTCCCAAGCCGCTGCTACCAACATCCCTGTATTTGGTTTTCGCCACGTTGTATACCGCGTAAATTCGGGGTTTATTCCGCCTTCTGCTGCGCTTAAATAAGGACAGTAATAAAGAGCATCTAACTTGGCATTTGCTTCATTTTCTAATAACTGACACAGGCGTTTGTGCAAAGCTTCTACGTGGCTAACCGGATAATAATCTCTCGCCGGGCCGGATTGATTGGAAACCAAACAGCAAAATATTTGTTTGTCATTTAAACGGCGTACAGCTTGGGCGACTCCGGGGATTAAATGCAAATCTTCTACTTTGTGAATGTAACCAGCTTCGATATTGAGGACGCCATCTCTGTCAAGAAATACTGCTCGTTTCATTGTTGTATTGTTTTTGATATAATATAAAACTCGGTGGCATCGGAATTGATATTACTTAAGCTTTTCGTCGGCTAGTCCTCCCGCCTACCCGCCAGCCCGCCAGGGAATGAATTCCCTGTCTCATAGCGAAAGTCCTCTAAAAGAGGACTGACTCATTCATTAGTCCTCTTTTAGAGGACTTCAGCTTTGAGGCAGGGGTTTCAACCCCTGTCGGACTATCGGTTTAACGTGTTTGTTGACTCCAATGGACACGGCGCCGTGTCCTCATCATCATTCTAAAATAGATTGTTTGCCTAGCCATTCGCGGAAACTATTATGATACAAACTATAGCAAATTTCTCCTCCAATTTCTTGTTTATTTAAGAACTCGATCCAATTGTCTAACACTTTTTCAACATCGTATTCATCCCGATCAATTATATTGGCGATCGCACTTACAGACAAACCTGTTGGGGATTTTACCAAAACATTGAGCACAGACAACTCGATCGCCGATAAGCCCTCACCTGTCATCCGCAGCCAGTGGTTTTGATAATAGGCTGCTAAACCGGGAGGAAGTTCACAGAGTAGTGAGGACTCTCCCAGATTAGCATCGGGGTGTGAATTCTCGTTAATGGCCCTTAACATCTGACTCAGATACATAAAATTGTTTTCGCTGACAGTGGCGAGTTGTTGGCAGAATTCGGGTTGAGTTAAATCCGGTGCGGTTGATAGGTATTGCTGAATGTAGTTCAGGGCATCCTCGCGATTTTGGGCGGGATAAT
The DNA here is from genome assembly GCF_036700545.1 of Microcoleus sp. SVA1B4. Classification (NCBI taxonomy): domain Bacteria; kingdom Bacillati; phylum Cyanobacteriota; class Cyanophyceae; order Oscillatoriales; family Microcoleaceae; genus Microcoleus; species Microcoleus sp. SVA1B4. The sequence goes on along the minus strand of NZ_JAUBPB010000022.1, from coordinate 36,531 downwards.
CTCTTAAATCGAGAGTTTGAGAGGGCGTTTCAATTAACAAACCGGATTTTTCTCTCAAAAACGGGCGGCGGGCGAGGATAAAATAAGTACGATCGCCCAAATATCTCGGCAGATAAAACAGATTTGTGCTGGGAGGCTGACTGGTGCGGGCGATCGCGTCTACAGAATCAATGACTATTATCAACTTTTGGCGATCGTTTAATTTATCGCTAATTTGCTGAAGCAACAAAGACAGAAACCAACTCCCATCATGGGATTCGAGATTTTGAAGTTGAGATTTGAGCTTGACAATTTCGGATGTTTCCCCATTGGCGGCAAGGTATTTGTCAATCAGTTGAGTGCAGACAGAAGCCAGAAAATCTTCAGCTCGATTTTTGCCCTCAACTCCAGCGTTGTAATAGATACTGCGAGGATGGGCTCTGACATATTGGGCGAGGATGGAACTTTTGCCGCAGCCGGGAGTGCCGACTATTGTGAAATAACCGCGGCTGTGGGAGTCTAGAAAGTTGGAAATGGCAGAAAAAACAAACTTGCGCCCGACAAAATTCTCGGTTTTTTCTCGCCGGAGTTGCTGAAATTCTATTGGGTAAGCAGGGGTAGAGATGGGAAGTGATTTCATCCCTTCTAGGCGCAGGAAATATACGCGGCCGGATTCGTCGCCTACCACAATTGTGACTCCATCAGGTGCGATCGCGCAACAGGCGATCGAACTTTCACCTGTGAAAGTGGCAATGACTTTTCCAGTTGTTAAATCCCACACTTTGAGGGTTTTGTCTCTTGAGCCAGAAATCGCCCGTTTCCCATCAGCAGTGACGGCAACTGCATTTACCCAGTTGCTATGACATTTAAGGGTAAACTGTTCATTTCCGGTTGTTAAATTCCAGACTTTGATTGTGTTGTCTCTTGAACCAGAAATCCCCCGTTTCCCATCAGCGGTGACGGCTACTGAATTTACCAAATCGCTATGACCTTCAAGAGTAAATTGTTCATCCCCAGTTGTTAAATCCCAGACGTTGAGGGTGTTGTCCCACGAATCAGAAATCGCCCATTTTCCATCAGCACTGACGGCTACGGTATTTACCCAGTAGCTATGACTTTTAAGAGTAAATAGTTCATCTCTAGTTGTTAAATCCCAAACTTTGATGGTTTTGTCTCTTGAACCAGAAATCGCCCGCTTCCCATCAGCACTGACGGCTACTGAATTTACCAAGTCGCTGTGACCTTCAATAGTAAACAGTTCATTTCCAGTTGTTAAATCCCAGAAGTTGAGGGTCTTGTACCACGAACCAGAAATCGCCCACTTCCCATCACCACTAACGGCTACTGCATTTACTGAGTTGCTGCGATCTTTGAGAGTAAACAGTTCATCTCCAGTTTCTAAATCCCAGACTTTGATGGTGTTGTTTCTTGAACCAGAAATCGCCCGCTTTCCATCAGCAGTGACAGCTACTACATTTACCAAGTCGCTATGACCTTTAAGAGTAAATAGTTCATCTCTAGTTGTTAAATCCCAAACTTTGATGGTCTTGTCATGCGAACCGGAAATCGCCCGCTTCCCATCATTAGTAACGGTTACTGTATTTACCGAGTCGCCGTGACTTTTGAGAGTAAACAGTTCATCTCCAGTTTCTAAATCCCAAACTTTAATGGTCTTGTCATATGAACCGGAAATCGCCCGCTTCCCATCAGCAGTGACAGCTACTGCATTTACCAAGTCGCTATGACCTTTGAGAGTAAACAGTTCATCTCCAGTTGTTAAATTCCAGACCTTGAGGATGTCCCACGAACCAGAAATCGCCCACTTCCCATCACCAGTGACGGTTACTGTATTTACCGAGTCGCCGTGACCTTTGAGAGTAAACAGTTCATCTCCAGTTTCTAAATCCCAAACTTTGATGGTCTTATCCCACGAACCAGAAATTACCCGTTTTCCATCACCAGTGACGGTTACTGTATTTACCGAGTCGCCGTGGCCTTTGAGAGTAAACAGTTCATCTCCAGTTGTTAAATTCCAGACTTTGATGGTCTTGTCTCTTGAACCAGAAATCGCCCGCTTCCCATCAGGGGTGACGGCTACTGTATTTACCGAGTCGCCGTGACCTTTGAGAGTAAACAGTTCATCTCCAGTTGTTAAATTCCAGACTTTGATGGTCTTGTCTCTTGAACCAGAAATCGCCCGCTTCCCATCAGGGGTGACGGCTACTGTATTTACCGAGTCGCCGTGACCTTTGAGAGTAAACAGTTCATCTCCAGTTGTTAAATTCCAGACTTTGATGGTCTTATCCCACGAACCAGAAATCGCCAACTTGCCATCAGGAGTGACGACCACTGCATTTACCGAGTCGCTGTGACCTTCGAGGATACGCAGCACTCCTCTACTAGGAGGAGTGAAACAGGGTGTCAAAGGACGTAACCAAGGTGCTGCTTTGGACTGCTTGGCTACCTCCAGCATTGCCTGAATTTCTGGTTTTGTTAAGTGTGCCAAGCGCCCCCACAATTGCTCTGCGAGTCGTGTCTTATCTCGATTCAAAATATCGGCTGACATCCACAGTACCGATTGAATCAAGTTCAGGGCTTCCACTTTTTCTTGGTTGTACTCTAGGTGAGTTAATACTTCTGAACCGTCAACCAAATTCAAATCATCAATAAGTACCTGTACTCCAAACTCAGGATGCTGAATCTTTGCCATTAGGAAGTTAAAATCCGTCAGCTTTTCATAATATTTTCCTAAATTTCCCGACTTGACATAATTTGGCAGTAAGCTGCCCAGATAAGCACGTTGATAGTAAAGTTTTTCGGCTGCTAACTTGTCAGCAAATTCTCCCATCTCACGCCATCCTCTTTTCTAAATACTCAGTAATCCGTTGATTTACTTCCCGAAAGAGCTTCCGCTTTGAATCCATCTCCCGTTTTGCTTTCAGAAAGTCAAGGAAACTAGCATGATAGATGCTGTAGCAGATTTCTCCGCCTACATTCGGCTTTTTCAAATACTCCACCCACTCATTTAAAACCGCTTCTACGTCGCATTCATCTTCCTTAGCAATTCCAGCAATCATCTCGCGGGGAATCGGCGTTCCAATCTCTAACAAAATATACAATACAATCTCCATCAATTGCCCAGGCTTAGCTTCCAGCCCCATCCGCACCCAGTGGTTTTGATAATACTCTTGCAGCCCGTCTGGCAATTGCTTTAAACTTAAGTCATTGTAATCGCCCTTAGCAATTGCTGGCAAAACATAGCGCAAATACATAAAATTATTTTCGCTTTTGTCGGCCAGTTGCTCGACAAAATTTGTATCGGGAATGCTGCGGGTTTGAATCCAGTTTCTCAGTCCATTTTTATAGTCAGAATCGGCATCAAGAGCAAAGCGAATATATTCTTTGATATCATCCTGATTGAAATTAACATACTTGTTGTCTCTTAAATCAAACTCTTGTACCCGAACTCCAGGAGATACGGACAGCCGCTTATTTCCGAGGTTATAGGGTCGCCTCGTCAGCAGGAAATAAACCCGCTCTGGCAGAGTAGTCGGTAAATGTAAAAGATTTTCTCCCGCTTCTTGTGCGACTTCATCCAGTGCATCAATAGCAATTACCAAACGTTCGCCCAAAGTGAGTTTTTCCGCCACCTTTGCCAGTAAAGTTGGTAAATCGCCATCTTCTGAATTTGGCAATTGATAGCGGTCAATTAATTGCTGGCGAATGCTCTTCAAGAACAATTCTGGTCTGTTGCGGCCTTCGACGAGAATATTGAAATAGCAGGGAGATTTATGTTCGGAGACGTATTTGGCAACGATCGAACTTTTGCCCATTCCCGCATCCCCGATGATTGTAAAATAACCGCAAGGATTTTCGGTGATAAATTGCTGAAAAGCCTTAAAAACAAATTGGCGACCGCAAAAGGTTTTAATTTTTTCTGCTATGAGTGATTCAAATTCTGGGGGGACAGAATTTTGACCATACCAATCTTTTGGGTCAACAATATCTGTTGGTTCTATTCCTAAAACTTTAGCTATGTTCGTAACTGACCATCTTTCTACGCCATTGGGGCAGTCTTTTGTGCCGAGTAAGCGCTTAATTGTGTCCTCGGAAACATTAGTTTTATCCGCGAGTTTTTTGATCGTCAATCCAGCTTGTTGGTATGATTCTCTGAGCTTGATTTTTCCAGTTGCACTCGATTGAACTTTATCGGATTCGCGCATAGTAGGTTTTTAGATATGGTTGTTAGTTTTTCAGTTAATTAGATAATTCGATAGTCCTACATTCCGACAGGGAATGAATTCCCTGTCTCATAGCGAAAGTCGTCTGAAGACGACTAAAGATTAGTATTTTAGTCGGTTTCAACCGACTTTTGCTATTAGCCAGGGAATTAATTCCCTGGCGGACTTCGGGAAAATCCGACAGTCCGAAAGTCGTCTGAAGACGACTAAAGATTAGTATTTTAGTCGGTTTCAACCGACTTTTGCTATTAGCCAGGGAATTAATTCCCTGGCGGACTTCGGGAAAATCCGACAGTCCAAACTTACGCAGTCTGACCAAAGAAACCGGGTTTTTACCCGAATCTACGGGTGAGTGGGAAGTATTTTCGTAAAAACCCGGTTTCTGATTCCCCATTCGTAAATCCTAATTTAAATATTTCTGTCTGTCTAGGGCAGATAGGTTGTAATCTCCTGCCCTATCTGCCCCAAAAATTAGGGCAAAGCATAAATTTAAACTCGCCCTATCTGCCCTAGACTCTCGCTGTTGGCTTGGGTAGAGTAATTGTAGAAACAAAAACTTATCAGTATTTAGGAAAGGAAACAGTTATGAACTTTAACTTATTCGGCAACTCGCAACCTGATGAAGATTATAGCGAAATTAAGAAAGAAATGCTGCGAGAATCATTGCGGCAAGTTCGCCAAAGCTACAATCTTGCCCTTTTTGTCACCGCCGCATCGGCAATGGTTACTTTCGGATCGATCGCACTTCTATTTTGTGAGAAAATCTCAGAGGCTACTCTCACTGCTTCGGGCGGATTGTTGACAAGTTTGGGCAGCGTTGAGTTTGCCAAGCAAAAGAAGAAGGAAATGCAGCAGATGATGGATGATTTGGAAGACTAACATCGAGTTTTAGCTCCCCAACTTCTTTCCTCGTCCCCCGGCTTGGCTCCTGTGAAGCGCACACAAGCAGCGAGGCAGAGCCTCTAGATAGGGGTTCCCAGGCACGGCCTGGGAACCAGCTAAGATATCCTAGTTCTTAGCCGCCCCAAACCTTCTTTAAAACATCTTGAGGAGAGATGTCTGCCATTTTGCCAGTAGGAGATTTAATGCCCAAAAATCGATCGCCCTTTGGCAACAATTTCGCCGGTTCAGTCGGGCCAAACAAAGCTATTGTATAAGTTTGAACCGCCACAGCTAAGTGCATCGGCGCACTGTCCGTACATATCATCAAATTAGCAGCAGCAATGGTGGCAGCCAACTTGCCGACATCATCCGGCGAGATAACTTTTACATTCGGACATGACTCGACTAACTTTTTCACGAAGTCTGCATCTTCGGGGCCTTTCACAACAACAACTGGCAAATTCGGCTGCCGCTGCTGACAATCTTCAATTATTTGCTTCCAGTTGTCTGTAGGGTAAATTTTGTCAATACCTTTAGACACAGCTAATTGACTCGAACCGCCGTGAATTAGAATGTAACCGCTTTCTTTGATTCCCAACCGCTGCTGTTCGGCTTCCGCCCACTGAATGTCCTGTTTAGGTACATTAATTGCGATCGCCGGACAAGGATTTGTAATGTTAAATCCTTGCAGCAAATCATGGTACATTGAAGCGGCGTACTGTTCAGTTTTCAGCGGTACTGCAGCAGTGAGAAATCGAGCGCCGTTGGTTCCCGAATAGCCAACTCTCTGCGGAATGCCGGTCAGCCACAGCAGCAACCCTACAGTCCACCGCTGGCCGAGGGAAATAACTGCTTCGTATTCGCGATCGCGAATTACGCCCAGTAAATTGCCCAAATCTGCCATAGCGTTGCGGTCTTTGAAATTGTACGTCAAGACTTCTTTGACGGACTTGCAGACTCGGTAAGCACTTTTTGCCCTCGGTTCCACGATGACATCAATTTGCGCGTCGGGATAAGACTGCTTGAGGTCATCAAGAGTGGGGAAAAATAAAATTTGGTCGCCAATCCCGCCAGGGACAAGTGCTAGTATTCGCATCATAAACGATCGGGCTATTATTGATCGAGGTAGCTCTCAGAGATCGGCTCTCAACTATCAGCTTATAGTATTTCTAGACCTTAAAAGCTACTGGCTGACAGCTAAACAACTGACTCAAAAGTACAGGACGCTCTTATTATATATATCTAGTTGGGTTAAAAACGGTTAGTAAATGCACTTATTAATTCCTGCAGCAGGTTCGGGACGACGGATGGGGAGTCAGCGGAACAAACTGCTGCTGACTTTGCTCTCTAAACCTTTGCTGAGTTGGACTTTGGCTGCGGCTGAAGCTTCGCAGCACATTAGCTGGATTGGCATCATGGGTCAGCCAGACGATTTTCCTGATTTTAAAGCCATTCTGAGCGATTTATCTTTGGTTAAGCCCGTGGAACTGATTCAAGGTGGCGCTACCAGGCAAGAGTCAGTTTACAACGGTTTGCAGGCTTTGCCGCCGAATGCCGATCGAGTGTTGATTCACGACGGCGCGAGGTGTTTGGCAACTGCTGAATTGTTCGATCGATCTGCAGAGGCCCTCTTGACCTGTCCAGGCTTGATTGTCGCCGTCCCGGTCAAGGATACGATTAAGGTCGTAGATGAGCGTCGGATCGTGCGAGACACCCCAGACAGAAGCAATTTGTGGGCAGCCCAGACTCCCCAAGGATTTGAAGTGAAATTGTTAAAGCAGTGTCACGAAGAAGGGCGACAAAAAGGTTGGGAAGTTACCGACGATGCGGCTTTGTTTGAAAAATGCGGTTTACCAGTGCAAATTGTGGAGGGAGAAGAGACGAATTTGAAAGTCACAACGCCCGTAGATTTAGCACTAGCGGAATTTATTTTGCGACAGAGAACAGATAAGAGTAAATAGAATGTGTTGAGTATTTTTAAGAACGGGCAAGATGCCCGTTCCACAATCAATAATTTGTGTGTTGTGAAACAGGCATCTTGCCTGTTTAATAATTTGTGTGTGGTGGAACAGGCATCTTGCCTGTTCAATAATTTGTGTGTGGTGGAACAGGCATCTTGCCTGTTCAATGTTCAATAATAATTTGTGTGTGGAACAGGCATCTTGCCTGTTCAATAATAATTTGTGTGTGGAACAGGCATCTTGCCTGTTCCTTATGTTATCTTAGAAAGATCATAGCTGGAAGTAAAAAATATGATTTCTGTTGCACCGATCGCACCTCAGTTACTCATAGGCGAAAAGCGAGTAGTGTTGAGAAATATTACTTGGCAGGGTTATCAACAACTGCTACAGATTTTGGGCGATAACCGAGTGGCTACATTGATATTCGATCGAGGGATTTTAGAAATTACCATGCCATTAGAAGAACACGAATTTTCAGCACGCTTAATCGAACTTTTGATTCGGATTTTGGTAGTAGAGCTAGGTTTAAAAATCAAAACAATGGGTTCGACCACCCTCGATCGATCGGACTTAGAGCGCGGTGCAGAACCAGATAATGCCTATTACATCCAAAATCAGCCCCTCGTCGCCGGTCGTACAGTAGATTTAGCAACAGATCCGCCACCCGATTTAGTCGTAGAAATAGATATCACCCATACCGATATTAACAAGCCTGCTCTCTATGCCAGTATGGGAGTACCGGAGTTTTGGCGGTACAATGGTAGAGAATGGCGAATTTATAAGCTAGAGAACGATGAGTATTTGGAAGTATCTGTCAGCCCCACTTTTCCGATCGTGCCCAAGGAAAAGCTCTACGAATTCTTGGCAGCAGCGCAGGTAGATGAAGTAGAAGCGGAGGTGAATTTCCGCAACTGGGTGAGAGAGATGACGAATATTAATACAAGTGGAGGATGAAAGCAATGGAATATAGCGGTACATGGCGGATCACAGAGATGGCAATGTGGGATAGTGATTATTTGGACATGGAAGTTGAAGCCTATATCGAGATTGATGAAGCAGGTTCAGGAGAATTTCAATTCGGTTTAGTATCAGGTGACATTGACGGCGAAGTCGTAAAAGATGGAAAGGATCAGCGATTTGAGTTTACATGGGACGGTAATGACGAGAACGATGCTGCATCTGGTAGCGGTTGGCTCAAATTAAAGGATAAAAACTCGGTAGATGGTCGAATCAAATTCCACCAAGGCGACAGTTCTAGTCTTGTTGCAAAGCGCATGAAATAGGCAATCAGCGATCGTACTATTTTATGCCATTTTTTTAACCGCAGATGAACTCAGATAAAATCCCCTCCGCGTTCATCTGTGTCAGTCCGCTGATATCTGCGGTAACAAAATCCCAATCTAACCAATAACCAATAACAACTGACTGAGGTTTCTCATGAAGGATTAATCGGAAACTCACCCTCACTATCAACCTCTGGGGCACTTTTAACTAAATCCAAAAACGCAAACACGGCCGGAATTAACAGCCCATCCCTCAAAACAGCCACCCCGATTACCCTCTCAAAATCCGACGGTAAACTGCAAACTTTCACCGAAGATGGTATCGGTTCCGCGGCCAAACGGGGCAGAATAGCTGCACCCAAACCTTGCATCACCATACTGACAATCGTTGAATCTTCGCTGAGTTCGTAACCGATATTTATGGGAAAGTCCGCAGTCGTCAAATACTTGCGAAGCGGTATCGAACAAGCATTTTCAATCGGCTGCAAAATCAGCGGATAATTCGCTAATTCTTCCCAGGTAATCTTAGCAGTTTTACATTGCGCCTTCGGCGGCAGCAAAACCAGATATTTATCCCGCAAAATTTCTCTAGTTTCAAATTCATCGGAGATGGGAAGAGAGACAAAGCCGATGTCTGCTTTGCCCGATCGCAAAGCCTCTTCCACAGCTTGGGTATAATAAACTTCGGTAATGCTAACCGTAATTTTGGGGAAGCAACTGCGAAATTTAGCAATAATACCTGGTAGGATATGAGTGGCGACACTCCGAAAAGTAACTATCCGTACCTGGCCTCCCTGCAAACCTTTTTCTAAATCCGCTTCTTTTACCATCATTTCTAAGGCGCAGGCTATTTGACGCCCGTGACTCACTACCCTTTCCCCCACTGGCGTCAGTTGAGCACCGTGTCGCCCCCGGTGAAACAATTGCACTCCCAATTCTGTTTCTAAAGAGGCGATGGCGTGGCTGACGGCGGATTGGGACAGTTCCAATTGCAAAGCCGCCTCGCTAAAGTTTTCACAGTCTGCTACAGCTATCAAAGCTTGAATCTGAGAGAGTTTCATCCGCCGCGTATTGATTTCGTTCATAGCGTTTGTGCCAGTAGTACCCAAATTGTCACAAGGGCTTCGATATATCGATTTTATTCATACAAGCTATGCAAGCAATGCTTTGATTGTCAATTGCCGCAGAGTTAAGGTTAATTTATCAGGTAACAGATAGACTTTTACAGGGTTTGCACGACAACAATATTGTGCTGTACTTGCGTTGAATTTATTACAGTCGCAAGCTATTTTTTGTAGTTTTAGTGGTGCAATTTTTGTAAAAGTCATCACTTTAAGGTGTTGGCTATGTCTACTTACAACAGTCGGATCAACCCCCGAATCATGATGTTTTTTTTGATTGCTGATCGAGCTAAACCATCCGAAAAACCGAAAGGGCTATCTCTCTTTTCAGCTATAAAAAAAATTGGGCAGTTTTTGCTCTACCTCATTTCGAGTGAGGACGAACTGAGAATTTGGCAGACGTGCGATCGCTATGGTAACACTTGGTGGCACGGTTGCGATCGGGCTACAGGTCGCTCTACCTGCGTGGCGACGGATGATGAAATGCGCGCTTGGATCGATCGGCGTTATTGCCAATAGTAGTGTGTGGGTTGCGGGGAAATCAAGTGAAATACAGCCCTCAATTAGCAATTACCCATTAGCAATTACCCATTAGCAATTACCCATTAGCAATTACCAATTACCAAGTAGGAGATGCTATGCTTCAAATATCTTCCGAATGTGCAGCGCCAGATCGCATTATTCTGATGGAAAACGAGGTATACAGATTGCCTCAAACTCATCGAGAAATTCAAGTTTTGTCAGGAATTGCTTGGATCACGGTTGACCAACAGGACATCATCTTGCAAAGTTCTGAAAAAGTATCGCTTCCACCCAGCAAAAACTTTGCTGTCATATCCGCTCTCAACAATAAGCCGCTGATTATGGCCGTCTGGCAAGACAAAAACCCAGTCATGGGATTTTAGATTTTAGATTTTAGATTTTGGATTGAAGAATTGGGAATGACTGATTGTGTATGGGTTTGAAGCACGGGTCTACAGTTGCCTTCTTTTTTGAAACTGGTATCAGAACCTAGAGATGGAGAAAAAAATTGGCAGGAACACCCCAAAAAGCTCTATCTTAATAGTTATCACTTAGCTATTGGAGGACTCGATCGGTGCACCGCCGCTCTTACCACTTCAGCTATCTCGCAGCTATAAGTATTGTGTTATCGCCCGCACTCAGCTTGCTGGCAATTTCAGACGCCCGCGCTTATGCCCCAATTATAAATGCGAGGCGCGCCCAAGCGAGCGACCAGGCTCAGGCAACTGACCCCAAAACGCAAGCAGACGAACTCTTTGAAACAGGAGTAAAACAGCACCGCGAGGGTTTGTTTCGAGAAGCAATCGAGACTTTTGAGCAAGTTTTGGCAATCCGCAAGCAACTAGGCGACCAAGCGGGAATCGGAGAAACCCTCAACAATATGGGGGAAGTTTATGGTGAAATGGGTTTGAGGCCCAAAGCTTTGGAAGTTCTGCAGCAAGCTTTAGTCATTCACCGAGAAATCAGCGGAGGGCGTCGTATCGCGCGCACTCTCAATCTCATCGGTTTCGTCAACCGGATTGGGGACAATTTTTCCGAAGCGATGAAACTGCACCAAGAAGCTTTGGAACTTGCCAAAACTACCGACGACCAAATTGAAATTGGAGAATCCCTCCACAACATCGCGGCCGTGTACGCAGAACAGGTCAATTACGCCAAGGCGATCGAATTTTACCAGCAAGCGCGAACGATTCGCACGGCCGCCGGCGATAAACGCGATTTAGGCCGTACCCTCAATAATATGGGCGGCGTCTACTACAACATCGGCGACTTTAATAGAGCGATGGAATTTTACCACCAAGCTTTAGCAATTCGCCGGGAAATCGGAGACAGGGCTGGCGTCGGCCGCCTCCTCAACAACATGGCACTTACCTCCCGCAAACTCGGCAAAGATACTCAAGCGCTGATATATTTTCAGCAAGCAATACCGATGTTAGAAGCAATCGGCGACAAGACAAGTATCGGACGCTTGCTCAACAATATGGGCGCAATTCATGAAAGTCTCGGTCAAAATGCTCAAGCTCTCGAATCCTACGAGGAAGCTTTAAAAATTGCTCGTGAGGGCGGTGACAAAGCCGGAGAAACTACAGCGAGGGAGGGCATTAAGCGATTGTCTTCCAGTCAGCTTGTACCGCAATAATAGACTGTTAGTTGCTAGAACAATCAATCAATATAAGCTATGGATATCCGTACCGAAAAGCCAGAAGATGTAGAAGCTGTTCGCAACGTTAATATTGTGGCATTCGGACGAGAAAATGAGGCAAATCTAGTCGATCGATTGCGGGGAATTGCATCTACATTTTCCTTCGTTGCGGTAGAATCCGATCGCATTGTCGGACACATTTTATTCAGTCCGGTTGTCGTCGCAGGAAAATGTTCTAGAAATTTGTCGATTCTGGGGTTGGCACCAGTCGCAGTTCTTCCAGAATACCAGCGGCAAGGTATAGGAACGCTGCTGATTCAGGAGGGTTTAAAAGAGTGCGGGCGAGCGGGATTTCAGGCAGTGGTTGTGCTCGGTCATCCAGATTTTTATCCGCGTTTTGGGTTCATTCCTGCTAGTAGAAAGAATTTGGGATGTGAATATGATGTGCCCGATGAAGCATTTATGGTGTTGGAGTTAGAAAGCGGAGCCTTGCAGGATTGCAGCGGAACTGTGAAGTATCCATCGGAGTTTAGTCTCTGCGAGTGACTTTCGCGGCGGTTTTTCTTATGATGTATTATAAAAAAGCTGAACAGAGGCGCTAGAATTTGATTAATATCGCGATCGAAAGGTGAAATATGCAAAGCTCCATTCTGCTGGGCAGCGAAGAAGTGGCGAAGCGTGCTCAGAAGCTGTACGATGAGCAAATCCGTCAAGAAGTAGAGCGAGAAGAGAATATTGGCAAAATGGTCATTATTGATATCGAAACAGGCGATTATGCAGTAGACAAAATGGGTTTAGAATCCGCACGGCAGTTGCGGAAAAAGAATCCGAACGGTCGGTTCTTTGGGATTCGGATTGGGTACAAGGTTGCGGCTGCAATTGGTGGAGTGATGGAGCGGGTTTCAGAGTGATTTCCGGAATCGTAACCGATAGGCACGCGACGGTTTCTGTACCATTTCGTTTGCCCGATCGACCCGACGTTACAATTGAATTTGTGATAGACACAGGATTTACCGACTTTCTCTGCTTACCCCTGGAAGTTGTATCTATCTTGGGGTTGCCTTTTGAGTACAATATGCGTGCGAATCTGGCTGACAATAGCAATGTAGTGCTTCCGGTGCATACCGCTACGATTCTTTGGAATGCAGAGGAGCGAGATGTCCGCGTACTTGCAACAGGAGCAAGACCTCTACTTGGAACTGCTTTGCTGGATGGATATGAACTGGTTGTGCAGTTTACAGAAGGTGGACTGGTCACAATTGAGGAGTTGTAAGTTTTCAATAAATCCCTTGTGTCAGCGGCACAACTATTACCCCGCAAAGTTATTTAAACGCCCCCTTTCCCCTTCTCCCCTTTTGCACCTTGCAAAGCAAAAATCGGAGTTTGAGCAGATTTCCCCTTCAGAGCAACAGATCCCAAAGCCTCGCAAATAAAGTTTAGCTCGATCGACTCACACACCCTTTCACCAATCAAAATTTGGTTTTCCCCCGCCTTGCTCATCAACCGAGCCGCCGTATTCACCGTATCGCCGAGAATATTAAACTCCCTGCGCCCTCGCGGTTCCCCAACCTCAGCAGCAAACACCGGCCCCAGGGATAGCCCAATTTGACAGCTTACTTTTACTTCTTCACCCGCGATAATTACCAGAGGCAAACCTGCAATCATATCTCGGATCGCAATCGCCGCACTAGCCGCGCGGCTGGCGTCATCCCTGTTAGCGTCGGGCACGCCAAAATAAATCAGCATATCCGAACCGTCTAAGTGCGCCGTTACTTTTTGCAACACGCCTCCTTTAGCTGAGACTACAGCATCGATCGACGCAAACACCCTAGAAAAAGCCACTATCAGATTGACTTCTTCCTCCAGCGAAGCTTTGTCTACAGACTCTGGTAAACCAATCAAGTTGACAAACATCACCGTCGGTTCAGGAAAATCCGGCGGAATTTTCCGCCTGTCTGCATTTTCCACCAGCAGTCTCAGGATAGTTTTGGGAATATAACTAGCAAGGGGTTCAAGCCGATTCACAGCTTCCCCGATTTCTTTTACCAAGCCCGCAACGCTGCGATCGAGCAAGACCGAACTCGGCATCCGCCGCCCAGTCAAAGTGATATCATACTCTCCGAGTCGATCGTCCGTTAAATCGTCCGCCACCAAAAAATAACCCTGCTTCCCAGGTTCAAAACGAAATTGCTCTCCCAAAGACTCTCTAGCAGTTTCAGTCACACACACCCGCCCCACAGTCCCAGAACCCTCAGCTTGCTTGGCTTGCTGGACTGAATGCCCCAGCAGTACGTGAGCCATCCGCAGCGGCGTACCAATGTCAGCACTAATATAGCGCCCGCAGTGGATGCCCACCCGCATCCTCAAAGACAAAACACCCCGCGCCGTTTCAATATTGGCAAATTCAGCCATCGCCCGCTGCATCCGCAAACCCGCCCGCACCGCCCTCGCTGTATCCTCTTGGTAAACTCCTGACGGAAACTGCACCAGCATCGCATCTCCGGTAAACTCCAGCAAATCCCCGCCCGATTTGCTGACAATTTCAATCATTGAGGCAAAATAGTCGTTAATCACGCCCAGCAGGGTTTCAGCTCCCTTGCGCCCCTGGGTAGCGTTCGCTTCCAACAGCGAGGTAAACCCTGCCAAATCCGTGAACAGCAAGGTGCCTGTTTGCCACTGGTAGCGCACCTCGCCTGGGTTGGGCGGAGATTCGGACACGGGCCTGGGCACGTAGTCGTGGAGGATGTAGCGCAGAGTTCGCAGGTGATCGAAAACCCCCATTAGCGTTGCGGGGGACGGATCTACCCACGCAGCAGCGTACAGTTGGGCGGAAAGGAGCGATCGCAGTCGCAGTTCGATCGCAGCCAGGGGAGGATTGTAGGTTAATCTATTAATAATTTCCACCTAAGTTTATTCTTAAAAAATAGGGTAAGTTCTATTGATCGAGATGCTACACCAGTAACTCGACCTATACCATTATGATAAGTTTCCAGTGACTCCATACCAGCCAAACCCACAACCCACTAGAGAAACTTCCGAACGTCACAGCTTGCTAGCTCCCGATTTGATCCGAGCTGCTCGATCGGCCTATGGTATGTATCTGAAAGTGCATTCCGAGCAGATGCAGCGTCCGGCGGGTGTAGTTGTCAGTCAAGGAAGCGATCGAGGTCAGGTAATTTTTGCTTCGCAGCCGATTTTATTGCCCGGTGAACGTTTTGTTACTTTTGAGGAAATTGAATCTCAAATGTATTAATTGCTAATTGGTCATTGGTGGTAATTGGTAATTGATAATTAAGCATTGGGCATGGGGAATTGGTAATTAGTCACTAATATTATGTCCGCTCGAACGCTCGCACTAAAATAGGTTTCTAGTGAAGAGCCATGTTTTCAGGATTTTATGAAAACTTGCATTCTTGACTATTAATACCTTTTATGATGGGTAATTGACCGTACAAGCTCTAACAACTGAGAACTAACTATTGAGAAGTAACAAGTGATACATAACCCCAGTCAACAGTGAACAGTCAACAGTCAACTTAATGGAAATAATCTTTAATTGCCTTGTCATGGCGATCGTCTTTATTGTCGGATCGGCTATTGGCAGCTTTCTAAATGTGGTAGTCTATCGGTTGCCTGCGGGTTTGTCGGTGATCAACCCTCCTTCTCGCTGTCCCAAATGTTTAAATCAACTCAGAACTTACGAAAATATACCCGTTTTCGGTTGGCTGTGGCTCCGAGGCCGCTGCAATCACTGCCGCAGTCGGATTTCTGTCCGCTATCCACTGGTGGAAGCAGCTACGGGTTTGCTGTTTTTGCTAATCTTTTGGCGGTTTGGCGTAACAGTGCAAACTCTTGGTTTTTGGGCTTTGTTTAGCTGGCTGTTGGCTTTGTCTTTGATTGATTGCGATACAATGACTTTGCCTAATTCTTTAACTCGATCGGGTTTGGTGCTCGGATTGGTTTTCCAAATGGCGAAAGGTTTGTGGCCGACATTTAGTCCGATCGACTCGGTAAACTATCTGGTACTCGATGGGATCGCGGGAGCAGTTGTCGGGTTGTGGCTGTTTGACGCGATCGGACTCGCCGGGACGATCGGGCTGGGGCAGAATGCTATGGGCGCCGGAGATACCAAATTGGCCGCCTTGATGGGAGCTTGGCTGGGGTGGAAATACTTGCTGCTAGCGGGATTTATCGCCTGTATAGCCGGGGCTTTTGTGGGTGGCGGGGCGATCGCCCTCGGCTGGCTCGATCGGCGTCAACCCATGCCTTTCGGCCCGTTTCTGGCTCTCGGTGCAGCAATTACTGCTCTGTGGGGCGAAGCGATCTTATCTACTTACTTGCAGTTGTTTTTCCCGAATTTTAGTTTCTGATCGGCAGGCAGTCAGGCGCGATCGAACATAACATTGTCTCAAAAATTGGTAAAATTGTTCCGTGTCTTGGATTACACTTACAACAACTAGCTTTCGTTGGGAAGCGGAATTAATGCAGCAGCTCCTAGCTGCTCATGAAATCCCGGCCCGGATTGTAGACTTGGGCATAGCATCTTATTTGGGGGCTGGAAGTGCTACAGCCCTGCAAGTTCTTCCAGAACACCAGCGAACAGCATCGCTCCTCATCAGTCCCGTTGAAGATGAGCCAGAAGCGGGTGATTAGTCATTAGTCATTAGTCATTAGTCACTGAACAACTAGCAATTGACAACTAGCAACTAACAACTAACAATTACTAATTACCAATTACCAATTCCCAATTACCAATTACCAATTACCAATTACCAAGTTTTAATGTCTCTATTTGATTGGTTTGCAAATCGACGAAAATCAGTACCGAACTCCCAAGAACGGCCGGAACGAGAAATTGCGGACGGACTTTGGAATAAATGCGAAGCTTGCGGTGCCCTCAGTTATACCAAAGACCTGCGAGCAAATCAAATGGTTTGCTTGGAATGCGGGCATCATATCAGAGTTTACAGTGACGATCGCATCGAGCAGTTGATCGATCCCAACACCTGGGTGCCCCTTAACGAAGGACTGCACGCCACAGATCCTCTGAAATTTCGCGATCGCAAAAAATATAGCGATCGACTCCGAGAATTTCAAGAAAAAACAGGCCACCTAGACGCCGTAGAAACAGGCATCGGCAAACTCGAAAATTTGCCAGTCGCCCTCGGAGTCATGGAATTTCAGTTCATCGGCGGCAGCATGGGCTCAGTAGTCGGAGAAAAGCTGACTCGCCTCATCGAACACGCCACGCGGGAACGCCTGCCCGCGATTATTGTCTGCGCTTCCGGTGGTGCAAGAATGCAAGAAGGAATGCTCAGCTTGATGCAAATGGCTAAAATTTCCGGAGCTCTGGAACGCCACCGGGAAGCGAGACTGCTTTACATCCCGATTTTGACCCACCCGACCACCGGCGGCGTCACCGCCAGTTTTGCCATGCTGGGAGACATTATAATTGCAGAGCCAAAAGCTACTGTAGCCTTTACGGGCGGCCGGGTAATCGAGCAAACTCTGCGGGAAAAGCTGCCGGAAAATTATCAAACTTCCGAATACTCCTTCGCCCACGGTTTTGTAGACTTGATTGTACCCCGGACTCAATTAAAGAAAACTCTCGGTCAGCTTATCAGCCTCCACCAGCCCCAGCCTTTCTTGGCAGACTCGGAATTCCCCGCCCTCAATGGCAGCGATAGCCACGCTTTGCCCCCGCAGACTCACGCTTTCAAACTTTCTCCCTAAGCTGCCGCGCCGGAGGATTGTCTGTTGGTGAGTCCGGGGGAGAGACGAAAAATTTCTGAGGAATTGCTCAAAACCCGGCTTCGAGGAAAAATATTGAGTTGGGTAGCCTGAGATGTTGCACCATTCTCAATAAGCTTTTTAGGAACAGGCAAGATGCCTGTTCCACAAAGAGTGAATTTTCTTGTGGAACAGGCCGAAAAGCCTGTTCTTGAGAATGGTGCAAGATGTGAGGTAGCCAGACATTCACGCAGACACCGGGTTTTGATCCCCGGCCGCCCAACTCCTATTGGTAATAACGACCCAGCAGTGGGATGATATTGATCGGAAGTTGATTGGCCCTGAAGTTAGGCTGGGCAAAAATGCCTAGTCGCAGTTAGCGGTTAGTTAGCTTGCGATAGATCGAACAAAATCTCAGAACAAACTAACAGAACAAGCTAACAGCGCTTTCTAAAATTGTCCGGCTTTCAGTTAATAGCCGTCAACTCAATTTTGACCTGTCAGCGACCTAAAAATTATGGGTTTTGCAGACCTGTCCATCGCAGAAATAGCAGAGGACTTCAACGTCCCTGTTGAAGAGGTGATCCGCTTGTGCGATGAGTTGGAAATTGCCTACAAGCACCCTCAAACCCGTTTGGCTTTGGAGGATGTTAAGGCAATTATGTCCACTCTCGAAAAAAGGCGCGACTCAAAACTTCTTGCAGATTAGAGCGCAAAATTCCTCTACCTTTAAAGGTATGGCTGCACAAACTTTCGCCAGTTGTCGCAGAAGGAGGGAATTTTGAACAGAAATCTGTTTGCCAGCTATGCTCTCTTAGCGTTCAATAATTTGCCGGATTTTTTTAAGGAGAACCATGCTTAAAAGATATTTCATTGCTCTGACCGCTGTATTCTTGACATTTCAGTTATTTGTCAGCAGTGCGATGGCTATCGAACTGAGTCCTGAACTTCGCACTCTGCCTTTGAATGACAAGGGTACTCCAGTGGTGCTGAGCCTCAAACAAGTTGAGCAAGGCAAACGCCTGTTCAATTCGGCTTGCGCTCAATGTCACGCTGCGGGCATGACCAAAACTGACCCGAACGTGAATTTGAGCCCGGAAACTCTGGCTTTGGCCAACCCGCCCCGGAATAATATTGAGTCCCTGGTGGACTTTATGAAAAATCCCACCACTTATGACGGGTTTGAGGAAATTTCGGAACTGCATCCGAGCATGAAGAGTGCGGATATTTTCGCTGAGATGAGAAATCTCTCGGATGACGATTTGTACGCGATTGCCGGTCACATTCTGTTGCAGCCAAAAATTGTCTCCAAGCAGTGGGCTGGTGGCAAAGGCGCTCGCTAATCGATTTTAGATTTTAGATTTTGGATTTTGGATTTTGGATTGGGAGAGGGCTGAAGTTCGGCAAGGATTGCTGGCTGGTCGTTTTTCGCTCTAAAATCTGAAATCTAAAATTTACGTCCGGCTCATTGATTCTCGCAAAAGGTTGTAGTCCCTCATGCTGCGTCGTGGTGCTTTTGTCTGCTTTCTGTTGGGGATGTTAATTATTTTGCCACTCGTGCTGTTGGCTCCTCAACCTGTTTTGGCTGCTGCCGATTCTTACGTGAATAGGTATTTACAAGCCAGCGAACCTGTGGCTTTGGAGTTGGACTCTGAGGGACATACTCGCTTGTTTTCGGCTCAGGATTTGTCTGCGGGCAAGGTGTTGTTCGAGCAAAGTTGCCTGAATTGTCACGTCGGAGGTGCTAATTTGCCCGATCCGACGATATCTCTGTCTTTGGCTGACCTCAAGGGGGCAACCCCTCCCCGCAACAACATCAATAGTTTGGTGGCGTATCTGAGAGAACCCATGACTTATGACGGTACTGAGGAGACTTTTTGGTGCCGCCAAGTGCCGGAAAGCTGGATGCCACAGGCTGAGATTGAAAATTTAGCGGCTTTTGTGATCCGGGCCGCTCAGAAAGCTCCGGGCTGGGGCGTGGAGAATTTTGAGAGTTGAACTGCCACTGCCAAAAAGTGGTAAATTACTCGGAAGAAGGCGATACGAGTGTGCGATCGCGCCTGTTTTAACAGGTAAAATATCTAAAGAATCACCCTTTGCGTGTCCATTAGAGGAGAACTGCGTTGAAAAGACTCTTATCGATCGCCCTATTAGCGTTCGCAATTTTTACCGTCGGCTTTGGTCGCCCTGCTTTGGCAGGTGATGCTGTTAAAGGAGCTAAAATCTTTAGCTCCAACTGTGCTGCTTGTCACATCGGTGGCGGCAACGTGGTTATGGCCCAGAAAACCTTGAAAAAGACGGCTCTTGAGAAGTACGGCATGAATTCTCTGGAAGCTATTACCACTCAGGTAACTAAGGGCAAAAATGCTATGCCTGCTTTCGCCGGCCGCTTGAAGCCCGAACAAATCGACGATGTAGCAACCTACGTGCTCGAGCAATCTGAGAAAGACTGGAAAGGCTAAACTGCCTCTTGGAAGTCGGGCAACCTGGGCGGGTTTGATTTAATTTAAAACTTGTCCTCCCGATCGCACCCTCTCTCACCCTTTGGCGAATAAACATCGGTTTGCAGCAATCTTAACCTATTTGGGAAAGCGCGCCAGAAATCCGATTTTTATTAGCTCAAGGGCGAGGGAGGGACATTTTATTTTAGATTTTAGATTTTAGATTTTGGATTGAAGAATTGAAGAATTGAAGAATTGAAGATTTGAAGATTTGAAGATTTAAAGATTTGAGATTGCTAAATGCTGACTTTGTATAAACTGTCAAGCACCTAATATTAAGATTCATGTATTGAAGCCAGTCATAAATTGGAGTTGTGTGCTAGGATGTAAACCCTTTACTACCAAAGCCTTGAAATCCAAATTAAAGTCGATCGGGGATCTGGAATCTACACCTGCCATGAACGTAAAAACATCAGCAAAAGTTAAAACTCCAGTTAAAACTCTCGGAGACGCTGCATCTGGGGCGATTGAGAAATATTTCCGCAAAAGTGTAGCGCACGAGGCTGAAGTTATCAAAGACAAAGACGCGGAAGAACTTCATCAAATGCGCGTGGGATTGAGACGTTTGCGATCGGCTGTGACTGGTTTTGCTCCGGTTTTAGATTGGCCAAAAGAGGCTTCTGAACGTAAAATTGGTAAGGTGGGGCGGATTCTGGGAACTCTCAGGGATTTGGATGTGATGCTCGAAAGTCTCCAAAATCGCTATTACCCGAATTTGCCGACTGAGGAACAGGAAGTTTTGGATAAGGCTTTGTCGAATTTGCTCAAACAGCGCCACCGGGCTTTGAAAGGGGTGAGGGCGATTTTAGAGCACAAAACCTACGAATCGCTGAAGCAGTCGATCGAGGATTGGCTGGAAAAACCGAAGTTTCAGGCGATCGAACATTTGCCAATTGCTGAGGTTTTGCCAGATTTACTGTTACCTCAAGTCAGCGAGTTTTTTCTCCATCCGGCTTGGCTGTTGGGTACAGAATATGAAGATGGCAAAGTTAAAGTTGCTAAGGATTTGAATGCTGAGGCTGTCGAACAGAAGTTAGCAGCCGAGGGAACTATTCTGCACGATTTGCGGAAGCAAGCTAAGCGGGTTCGCTATTTGATGAATCTGTTTGGCGATTTTTACAGCGAGACTTACGAAGTTTATGTCGAAGATGTGAAAGCTATTCAGGAATGTTTGGGCGATATTCAAGACAGTGAAGTTTTAGGCGAGTTTCTGACAGATTTTGTCAATCGCGATCTGGAAAAAGAGTTGCCGAAATTGGCTGCTTTGTTGGTCGAAAATCGCTATGCAGCTTGGCAAAAATGGCAGGTTTTGCAACGCAGGTATTTGAGTTCGGAAATGCGGCAAGGTTTTCGATCTGCTTTAATTCATCCTGTGGTTGAAGATGCTGCTAATGGAAAGTTGCCCCAGGAAAGTTAGGTTTTTCGGGCCCTGAGAATGCGATCGACTGCCGGGAGGGACTAAAAGAGGGATATTTGTAGGGACACAGCCTTGCAGTGTCCTTCATTGTATAACTCAATAAAGGGCGATCGCTCTTGGGGAGAGGTTCAAGAAAAAACCTTAACAATTATTCTTTCCAGTAACGAGTTAAAACCCGAATTACTTCACGAGTGTGAAGTAAAAGAAAGGGCGATCGCGTTTTTTACCATAGCAACTCACGACTGCAACCACTTCATAAACTTATTCGTCGCAGTACCAATAGACTCTCCGACTTGTTTCTTCAACCGCCACCGCTGAAACGCTTTTTCGTAATCTTCGCCTTCAGTTTGATAAACATTCCAAGCATTCAGCGACAATCCCAAGCCCCACGTTAGTAAAATGAACAGTGACCAAGAAAGCTCGTGCGAACCTGCTAGATTAAACAAAACTAAAAAAGTATTGATAATGCCGTACTTGGTCACATTTTTCTGCAATTTGCGACGACGGTAAGAGTTAAAAACCAGCTTTTCTTGAACTTCTCCTCTAGTTGCTAACCATTGCTGTTCCGCCGCTACAATATCCTGTTCGGAAATGCCCAATTCCGCTGCAATCTCGAAAAGCTGCACTCTGGATAATTCCCCTTCATCCTGTCGCCGCGCGATCGCAAGCTGTAAAATACCCTGAGCATCCTCTGAACCGTAAACTTGACTTATTTGACTTTCATTGGTTGCCATAACAGGTTTCCGATAATTCCTGACATCATTTCTATCATAGATATAGACGCAGTTAAACGATAGGTAGTGACATTGGCGGATTTCAACACCCGGACATTTGAGTGAGCAAGACTCCTGACTATGGGAGAGGAAATCGAAGAACCGATATATTTCCCCAAATGGCAACTAATTAATTTCCCGAACTGTGACTAAGTTGGCTATCTCGTTTCAACATAAATTGATAAAATATCCCAAACAAAATCACCGCAATCATTCCCACCACTAAAGAACCTTCACCCTCATGCCAATATTTAAACAAATCTAGGCGATAAGATGCAACTAACAATGCCATTCCCGCCACTCGCAAAACATTAATAATAAAACCCAAAATGACAGCGACACCTATTACCAAAGCCTTATTTTGTTTAGTAGGAAACATCACCAAACAAATTACAGCTAAACCTAATAAGTAATTCATTGCCTCTATACCCGAACAACCCCCATTTACCAACACCCTTCCTGTCGGCAAAGCAACATAATTACCATCGCGTGTTACATCAAAACCGACATACCACAAAGAATAATAAGCAAATTTAGCAGTAAGCGAGGTAACAAAATCCACTAAAGGTAACGTAATGACACTGGGGGTGCCATGAAAAAATAGTATTACCAATTCACGCCAATATAGTTTTAAGTTCTGAAAACCTACCGCCAGTAGGCTCACACCTAAACCAGACAAAAAAGGTGCCAGTCTTAAAAAAGGCTCGGATTTACTGGAAACCACAGCACTTTGAAATAAAATAAAAGCTATTAATAGCGTCCCTGCTATTGTCGATAATAGGTCACTTTTTATCTCACGCTGTTTGAGAATATCCTGGTTGTCCCAAAGCAGGGAACCCACAGCGAACCAAAAAACTATACTCATCCAAAAATGAGCAACATCGTCCAGCTTCCACAGGAGTGTCATATTCAGAGTTACTAAGGCTGTGGCGATAATGATGAGCCAAAAAATTTTTCTCTTGAACATTTTAGATATTAGTTATTAGTTGATCGATGAGAGCCATACTGCGGACTGTTTTTGATTGCCAACCCTAGAATAAGGGTTTCCAGCCGATTCGGCAATCGAAGTACCAACGGAAAATCGATGGTTTTAGACTCCGAACTAAAAAACAGTCCAGACTATTCTTAGATGATATCATAAAAATAGTAGGGGATGTGGACAACTCAGTAGCTTGAACCCCTTCTACGGAAAGGACTTGGAGGATTTTAATCGCCGTTAATCTTTGAGATGAGGTTAGTAGACACTCTGGAATTTGATGAATGGTGAAACTCAGATGCAACGCATAGCTCAGCATTAGGACACCTAGTGAAAAGACTGTTACTCGAAATGATTGCTTGGATGCCTAGCACTTGTTTACTGGGCCCCTGTAAGCAAAGACTAAAAAGCGAGTAAATCAATCAAAATTAAAAATACAGCCTCTTCCATGTTCATGAAGCACACTATAAAGCTATATTGTGTGGTGTTAATCCTCCGGGTGCGGATCTGCGAAATATTGGTCGATAAAACTTACAGATTGACGGGTGTATCCGCACAAAACAGCAGGCGATCGCTCTTCTTGTGTGTACCACATCTACATGGAATATGCTGTAACTCTTAATAACAGCGGTAACGCTACAACTGCGTTTCATATCGCCTTAAAAGTCCGGGGTTTTCAGAGTGCGGCGCTATCAGATACTAAGAAACCTGGTTTCACCAAGAAACCAGGTTTTTAGCTCGAACATAAAATCATCAGTTTGGCATCAAGCCAGAATCGAAAATTAGTTCAAACGATCGCCTATTCAGCTTTTTGAGCCTGAGCACGTTGCTTTTTGAACATAGCACCAAACCCAACAGCGGCTCCAGCAGCAAGCATTGTTAAAGGTTCAGGAGTAGCTTCAGTGTTGCTAGTGCCGGTGCTGACAAAAACATCGCTATCGCCCTTGCTACCAATACCCCGGACGTGCATCCCTAGTCTCAAAGTACCATCATTCAACGCGTCAACTACGTTTTTATAATTTCCAGTAAAGCTCAATCCCAAAACCTCACCAGTTTGGACACCGTCCCGCGTACGATTTATCCCAGCTGCAAAATCCGTAGACCAAGGAGTAGCAAGGTTATTAGTTTGTGGCAGAGGAGTAGCTCCCTCTGTAAAGTTAACACCAGAACCATTTATAATGCCAAAGGCGCTCAATAAATTGGTATTAGAACCTGTGTCGAAGTGAACTGCAGCAAGAAAGATATCGGCGGCGGATTCGTCTTTATTGTCATTGAAAATGTTGAATAAAACGTTATTGGAGCCATTATCTAGGACATCAAACCTAAAGCTATTTACATAGGCATCTCCCGATGTATTATCGCTAGCAATATTACTAAAGCTGAAGGCAGAGGCAGGTGCTGCGGATACTGCACTAAGAGTAGCTACACCGGCAACAGCTAAAATAGATTTGACTAAGTTTAATTGGAATTTCATGGCTGACACCTTTATTCTTATGTTGACTGGAAGCAGGTTTTTTTCCTTCACATATTCAATCTAAAGCAAAGCACAAGTTAATGCAAGTAGGTTTGATAAAGATTCGATGAAGATTGGGAATAAGCTGATTGGATTTAGGCAAAATGCCTAAATTGATGGCTTCTAGCTAGCTATTTCCTATGGCGTGCATCAAAAAATAGGGGTGCTGCCATCCGGATTTTAGTCC
Organism: Microcoleus sp. SVA1B4; assembly: GCF_036700545.1. Classification (NCBI taxonomy): domain Bacteria; kingdom Bacillati; phylum Cyanobacteriota; class Cyanophyceae; order Oscillatoriales; family Microcoleaceae; genus Microcoleus; species Microcoleus sp. SVA1B4. The sequence continues at coordinate 11,803 of NZ_JAUBPB010000022.1, read as the reverse complement.
TGACTTCTCTCTCTTTTAAAAAGCTATAACTCACCTTCCTAAACAGGGGTGTCACACAGCATAATTACTGATAAAACTCTTTTTAAGCTCTAAAGTATGCCCTTAAAAAGTTTTTTATCCGTGAATGTACGGTAGAAAAGTTTAAGTGAGAGCTTGATTGGTGGGTAAAAACAGGTAAAAACCGATGATGACAGTGGAATCTGCGGAATGTGGGCTATAACTCAGGACAAAATCTTGGATCATATTCGGTGCGTGGATTCTCGCTTTCGGATTCAGCAACCAGCGCCATTTAGACTTATATATTGCACCATTACCAAGAACCGGCTTTGGGGCCCGTTCCACAAAGAATGAGTTTTCTTGTGGGGAGTAGGGGGTGGGCAGGAGAGGCCGCCCAAAACAGGCTTATCGATCATGGTGCAACATCTCAATTTAGAGACCAATGGTTTCGGTGCTCGTTATTATCTGTGACGCCGGAACTTTGGCAGACTAAAGGGACGACTGGACTTTCTGGGACATTGTTTTTCGGAACACCTCTACCGTCAGGGCTGTTTCGGGGCAACCACGGGGAGTAGGGGTCGGATTGCCCCTAGGGAAAACCAGCTTTTTGTAGGGTTCGTGCCAAGAATGCCTACCCATCCAGGATTTGTTAGGCCTTTGGTGGGATTGGGGCAGCCACGGGATTGGGGCAACCACGGGATTGGGGCAGCCACGGGGGGATTGGGGCAACCACGGGGGGATTGGGGCAACCACGGGGGGATTGGGGCAACCACGGGGGGATTGGGGCAACCACGGGATTGGGGCAACCACGGGGGGATTGCCCCTACAAGAGAATGAAACAGCCCTGCGTCTACCGTCTCACTCTTTTAAGATACAAGGGGCGGGTTTTTGGGATTGTCAATTATTGGCCGGTATTGTTGGTGAGGGGATCCCCTACCATATTAGGGGTTATCGATCGGACATAATATGACAAGCTGAGCCAGCAAAAGCGGAAACACGCCGAAAATTCGATCGACTGGTTGGTCTGGTGCGACGAAGCCTGAGAAAGGGCCTGGAGGGAAAATCAACCGATTTCTTCTGTCAATTCGCTACTCTAGCTGCCACTGGTTTAGGGTGATGGAAGGGGAAGCATTGTGCGATCGGGCGATCGCAAGCTGTAAAATACCTTGAGCATCCTCTGAACCGTAAACTTGGCTTATTTGAGTTTCATGAGTTGCCGATAATTTCGGAAATTATTTTTCTCATGTATATAACCGCAGTTAAACCGCAGGTAGGAATAGGTCGCGGATTTCAACACCCTTTTAATAACAGGCTTTCCGGCCTGTTCCACAAAAGAGTCTACTTATTGTGGAACAGGCCGGAAAGCCTGTTCCCGATAGAGGTACAAAACACCCATAACTAACCCAAAGTATACATCCAGCCATCCCTCGCGCAAATCCTCACAATTCCGTCCCAAACTACAGGCGTCGCCTCAAAAGACAAACCCGGCTTAAATCTCCCCGATTCTATTACTTTCAAACGGTAAAACTCCCCTTTAGCATTTCTCAAAGCATTCTGATCCCCCGACTTCGCTCGTTCCCAATTCAAATTGAACAAATAAACACCGTTGTATCCCGCACTGATCAGTTTATTGCCATCGGTAAAAATCGGAGTTGAAATTGAAGAACCAATCGCTTTTTTAAATACTATTACCGGAGTATCGTAAGACTGGTTTCGCCAAGGCACAAAAGTTTTTTTACCTGTAATCATATCTTGGGAACCGATGTACAAATTGCCGTCGAGCGCATTTGTGGCAAACAGCGCCGGAAACTCCCCTGGATTGTACTCATCATTCAAAGCCACCGAGCCAATTATCCCGCCTTCCCAGCTAGAAAGTCGGCGATTCCCCGTCGGCAAAAACCATTCGACGCTGGCATTCGGTTCTTTATTTGGATTCAGCTTCAGCACTCCGCCGTTGCCCTGAATGTATTGTTTTTCAATGGCACAAAACAGTTTACCTGATTTAGAAATTACTGCACTTCCATCCAAATCTGAACCAGTATAAAAATCCCAAACAATCTTTTTAGTTGCAATGCTAATACCGTAAATATGACCGGAACCAGCAGCTATAAATATTCTATCTTTGAGCCTTGATGGCGATGATTCCGCTACCAAGTTGCCGCCGTGCTTGCTGATATCTGCTGCTGCATAAAGCTGTACCTCCGACAAGATATTTGGCTGCTTGATGCCTTCTTTGATTTTTGCACTGCTTGTGGAACTATCGAGAAAATAGCCGATCGCATTTTCCCCCGCATTGAACAAAACGCCACCGCCGATGTACAAAGCGCTGCTGTCATTATCCCGGCTGTAGCTGGGCGTTTTCCTGATGTCTAATTTCCAAAGTTCCTTGCCAGTTCTAAAAGATATTGCCCTAAAACTCGGCACGATACTTTTGCCACCACCGCCACTGCGGCTTCCCTGCAAAATTACAATTCTGTTTTCGGCGCTAGCTTTTTGATCGATATAAATCGTTGATGAACCTTTGATTACATCATCAAATTTATAGCGCCAAACTTCTTTATTAGTAGCAATATCTATTTTTCGCAAATTGTGGTCATAAGCACCTATAATTAAATAAGTTTTTCCCCCGTCTCTGGTAATTGTCGGCTGTCCTGTCCAACCGGCACCGCTCCAAACTACAGACCGCCTTCCCAGAAAAGTGCGGCCGCTGCCGAGTTGAAATTTGTCGATTAACTTCAAGCTTTTCGGAACACCTCTGCCGTAGAACCGACGCTTGTCGTTACCTAAAAAGGTCGGGACTAATAATTCTATTTCTGGGTCTGCTTTAGCCAGGAAATTGTTAAGATTAGTTTCTAATAAAGCTTGATCCGAGGATTCAGTTTGGCTCAGTTTGATAACAGCAGGAGGAACAGCAGCACTCAGCAAAAATTGTCCTAGCTGTTGATTGAAGGTTCTCCGAGATGATAAGCTCATATTAGATCGAGATAATCAGCCTTAATATTAAAACATAATGATCAGCAACAACTCAACTAAAACATCTCGCGCTAAACTGCTAGAGGACTGATACCAATTTAATGTGAAGTTGCACATATCTCGATCCCCCTAAATCCCCCTTAAGAAGGGGGACTTTGAGCGGAATCTTGTCCCCCCCTTATTAAGGGGGGCTAGGGGGGATCTGATTCTACGGGGCCTCATAAAAAATTGGTATGACAAGCTTACCCAGCACGAGTAAAAGTATATTTGATTATGGTGAACCGTCTTGCTCAATCCCAAAGCCTTTACCTGCGGAAACACGCCGAAAATCCGATCGACTGGTGGCCTTGGTGCGACGAAGCCCTAGAAACGGCCCGAAGCGAAAATAAACCGATTTTCCTGTCAATTGGCTACTCTAGCTGCCACTGGTGTACGGTGATGGAAGGGGAAGCATTTTCCGATCGCGCGATCGCCCAATACATGAATTCGCATTTTATACCGATAAAAGTCGATCGCGAAGAACGCCCGGATATCGACAGCATTTATATGCAAACCTTGCAAATGATGACCGGTCAAGGCGGTTGGCCGCTCAACGTTTTTCTCACTCCAGACGAGCGAGTTCCCTTCTACGGAGGCACTTATTTCCCCGTAGAACCGCGCTACGGACGCCCCGGATTTTTAGAAGTTTTGCAAGCAATTCGCCGCTTTTACGACACAGAAAAAGGCAAAGTAGAAGCCTTCAAAGCAGAGATTTTAGGCAACCTCCAACAGACGGCAGCGCTGTCAGGAGTAACCGCCGAATTAAATCGCGAACTCTTCCAAAAAGGCTTAGAACTCAACACCGGAATTATTGCGGGCAGCAACCCCGGCCCCAGTTTTCCGATGATACCTTATGCTGAGCTAGCACTGCGGGGAACGCGATTTAATTTTGAATCAAAATACGACAGCAAACAAGTCTGCACTCAGCGCGGATTAGACTTAGCATTGGGCGGCATTTATGACCACGTAGGAGGCGGATTTCACCGCTATACGGTTGATGCGACTTGGACTGTGCCACACTTTGAAAAAATGCTCTACGACAACGGTCAAATTGTTGAGTATTTAGCAAATTTGTGGAGCGCGGGAATACAAGAACCCGCTTTTGAAAGTGCGATCGCGGGGACAGTAGAATGGTTGAAGCGAGAAATGATTGCGCCAACAGGCTATTTTTATGCTGCACAGGATGCGGACAGCTTTACCCCCCCAACCCCCCCTTACCAAGGGGGGGCGGAAAATTCAACCCCCCCTTACCTAGGGGGGGCAACGGGGGGGTCAGAACCGGAAGAAGGAGCATTTTATGTCTGGACTTATGCCGAACTGGAACAACTATTAACTGCTGAGGAATTGGCGGAAATTAAAGCACAGTTTACTGTTAGTCGCAGCGGCAATTTTGAAGGCAAGAATGTATTGCAGCGCCGCCATCCGGGAAAACTGAGCGACACGGTAGAAACGGCTTTGGCTAAACTCTTTGCTGTTCGCTACGGTGGCCATCCCGATACTGTAAAAACCTTTCCGCCAGCCCGCAACAATCAAGAAGCTAAAAACGACAGTTGGCCGGGTAGAATTCCCGCAGTTACTGACACGAAAATGATTGCTGCTTGGAATAGCTTAATGATTTCGGGTTTAGCCCGCGCTGCGGCGGTTTTTGGAAATTTGGAATATCTGGAATTAGCTGTGAAAGCGGCTAATTTTATTTTAGACAATCAGTGGACGGATGGGCGGTTTCAGCGTTTGAATTATGACGGACAATCTGCTGTTACCGCGCAGTCGGAAGATTATGCTTTGTTTGTGAAAGCTTTGTTGGATTTGCACCAAGCGAGTTTGACTTTAGGCAATGGGGAAGAGGCAAAACAGTTGCCGAATTCTCAGTTTTGGTTGGAGAAAGCTGGGCAGGTGCAAGAAGAGTTTGATGAGTTTTTGTGGAGCGTGGAATTGGGAGGATATTACAATACTGCTAAGGATGCTAGCGGAGATTTGTTGGTGCGGGAACGCAGCTATATAGACAATGCAACTCCGGCGGCGAATGGAATTGCGATCGCCTCTTTGGTTCGTCTCGCGCTGTTGGGCCCGAATTTAGAATATCTCGATCGCGCGGAGCAAGGTTTGCAAGCTTTCAGCAGTATTGTGCAAGATGCTCCGCAAGCTTGTCCGAGTCTACTTTCGGCGATCGACTGGTATCAGCATTCTACCCTGATTCGCACGTCTAGCGATCGAATTTCTGGCTTGATTTCCCAGTATTATCCGACTGCTGTCTGTCAGATTGAGGCTGATTTACCTGAAGGTATTATCGGGTTAGTTTGCGAGTGTTTAACTTGCAAGGAACCTGCGAAAAGTCAAGAGCGACTGTTGGAGGAAATTTTGCAAAGTCAAACGCGAGTTTAGCACCAATACTGTCTATATTATTGAACCGCGAAAACGCGAAAAACGCGAAGGAAGAAGGAGGAAGCAGAAGGAAGAAGTAGATTATCTTCTACCGGGAAGGAAGTACATCTTCAATCGGCTCCTCAATAGACTTTTTGCAAAAGTCCTTTTAAGCAAATTTTCGGACGGGCAAGATGCCCATCCCACAAGAAAAAAAACTTTTTGTGGGATGGGCATCTTGCCCGTCCCAGCTATTTTTGCAAGAGGTCTAATCTTCCAAAGAATCTCAGTGGCTTCAGCCCGCTTGACTGTCAACAAATGCAAATACTTTCCGGCGGCACGGCAACTCGAACGCTGTCGCCGACTTGGTGTCGCTGCAAGTCATCTCTGTGCAAGTTTTGTCGGCGAAGGGCGATCGAACTTTTAGCAGTCAACCGCACCGTATAGCGCGTGTCAGTGCCAATATAAATAGCCTCTTCTACTATTCCCGGCCAGCTATTTTCATCGTCATAATTAGCCGGATAAATAGCAGCTTTTTCTGGACGCAACACCAGGGTGACAACTTTCCCAGGGGGGATATCTTCGGCTGTTGCAACTAACACGGGCAACTCCTGGTCAACCAACACTATTATTTTACCGTTTTGCTTTTCTACTACTCGACCACTTAAAAAATTGCTGTCGCCAATAAAATCAGCAACAAACCGCGTTTTAGGATATTCATAAATATCAACTGGCGTGCCGACTTGTTGCAGTTTTCCTCCATCCATCACTGCAATTCTGTCCGACATCGTTAGCGCTTCTTCCTGATCGTGAGTTACATAAATAAACGTAATTCCCAATTTTCGCTGCATTTTTTTTAATTCTAATTGCATCTCTTTACGCAATTTCAAATCCAGCGCTCCTAGGGGTTCATCCAACAGCAAAACAGACGGCTGTTTGACTAATGCCCTTGCTAGTGCTACTCGCTGCTGCTGTCCCCCTGAGAGTTGGCGGGGATAGCGTTTTCCTACCTCGGTTAACTGTACTAATGCTAAGGCTTCAGCAACGCGATCGCCAATTTTTTTCTGAGGCAAATTCTCCATTTCCAACCCAAAAGCGACATTTTGTGCTACTGTCATGTGCGGAAATAAAGCATAGTTTTGAAATACCGTATTTACTGGGCGGTGAAAGGGTGGGCGATTTTGCATCGGTTGGCCGTGAATGTAAATTTCGCCGGCTGTGGGAATTTCAAAACCAGCAATCATTCGCAAAGTTGTAGTTTTGCCACAGCCGGAAGGGCCGAGTAAAGAAAAGAATTCTCGATCGTAAATTTGCAGGTTGATGTTATCTACAGCTAAGAAATCTTTACTGCGGGCACTTTTAAATACTTTGGAAACTTCTAAAACTTCGACAGAGTGCATTGTGTTAGTATGTGTGAGTATAAAAAGCTGAGTTATAGTCCGGTTAAACTGATATCTTGCACCATTCTCAATTACTGGTTTAGGAACGGGCAAGATGCCCGTTCCACAAGAAATTTATTCTTTGTGGAACAGGCATCTTGCCTGTTCTTGAGAATGGTGCAACTCCAAAACAAGCTAAAAAATTAAGTAAACCAGCCCCGGCAGAAACCTGTTTTATATCTACTTTCCGGCCCCTGCTTTAACTTCCGTCCAAGCTCGATCGTACAATGCGGTTGCTTTCCCGACATCCTCCAATAATTTCATTTTGCCAAACACCTCAGCCGGTGGGTAAATTTGAGGATTTTTCAAATCGTTCGGGTCAATTAAACCTTTATCAATTGCTGCTTTGTTGGGCGATCCGAAGTGGGTAAAATTGGAAATTTGGGCGCCGACTTCTGGCTGCAAAATAAAGTTAATAAATTTCTCCGCTAACTCTTTCTGGGGCGCACCTTTGGGAATAGCCATGTTGTCCGAAAAAATGATTGTTCCTTCTTTGGGAATAGCGTAACGGAGATTAGGATTTTCTGTCATCACTTGGAAAATATCACCGCTCCATTCCATTGTCAAATTTACTTCTCCTTGATCTAGCATATTTTGCCCGGTGTCGGGGACAAAAGCTGCAATGATATTGTTACTTTTAATCAGCAAATCGCGGGCTTTGTTAATCTCTTCGGGATTGGTTGTATTTGGGTCAAATCCTAAATACATTAAAACTCCTGCTAATGTGTATCTAGCATCGTCTTGCCACGCTACTTTTCCGGTATATTTAGGGTCGAACATCACCCCCCAACTATTAATTTCTCCCTGGACTGTTTTCACGTTGTAGCCAATTCCCATAGTTCCCCACTGGTAGGGCAGCGAATATTTGTTGCCTGGATCAAAAGCTTGATTAATAAACTTAGGTTCTAGGTTCTTTTGGTTGGGAATATTGTTTAAATTCAGCGGCTCAATTAGATTTTCCGCGATCATGATTTTCACCATGTAATCGGCAGGAAATATTAAGTCGTAACCGGGGTTTCCCTGTTTGAGTTTGGCATAGAGTGCGTCGCTGTTCTCGAAAGTGTCGTATTGAATTTTAACATTGTTCTCTTTCTCGAATTGGGCGATCGCTTCTGGGGCGATATAACTTGCATAATTGTAAATGCTGAGCACTTGCTGTTGGTTGCCACCTGTGGGGCTACAGCCGAAAGCCACCGTTGCACTCATCACAAATAAAAGTAGGAAAGTCAGCAGGCGTTTCATAGGTTTTGTTAGTTGCAGACAAAAATAATTATGACACAGAAAGCAATTATTTTAAGTTTTCTGAACTTTTAACGATGATACAACCAGCAACAAAGAAGCCAACAACATCAAAGTTGAAATGGCATTAATCGCTGGCGTCACTGAGAATTTTATCATGCCATAAACAAATAATGGTAGCGTCATGGAACCGACGCCCGTGGTAAAAAATGTCACGACAAAATCGTCCAGCGACAGAGTAAAAGCCAGCAGTGCCGCGCTGAAAATAGCGGGCCAAATCAGAGGGAGAGTGATGCGCCAAAAAGCCCGCCATTCGTTAGCGCCTAAGTCAAAAGCTGCTTGTTCTAATTGAGGATCTAGTTCCGCCAAACGCGCCCTGACAGTAATAGTCACAAAGGAAATATTAAAGACAACATGACCTATAATTACGGTAGGTAAGCCGAGATTCAGGCGAATTCCCGTGAGATTTTCTACGATCCGAAATACTAGGGTAAAGAAAACTAGCAGCGAAATGCCGATCGTAATTTCGGGCATGATAATCGGCAAAAACAGTAAAGCTTCTACAGCTTTGCGCCCCGGAAAATGAAAGCGTTCGAGTGCTAACGCGAGCATTGTACCAAAAATTGTCGCTAACACCGTCGAAATAGCTGCAATTAGCAAGCTGTTGTTAAGGGCTGTCCAGATTCCGGCGCTGCTACTCGTAGCAATCGTCGCGCCTGCATTGCTAAACAAACTGCGGTACCAATCGAGGGTAAAACCGCGCCAAACGGCATTGAATCTGGAGGCGTTAAAGGAGTAAATAATTAAGATGAGAATTGGCAAGTAAAGAAAGGCAAATGCTAGTGCAGCTTGTACCCAAAGCCACTTTTTGCCGATCGCCCGCACGAGTAAATCTAGTTTAGTCATTAGTCAAAAATAGGTTAGCCTGTAGGGGCGGGTTTTACAGACAATCTGTGCCTAAGACCAATAATCTCATAAACCCGCCCCCACCCAACTGTAAATCTCAATCTACCTGTTTAAGTTTCATCAGACACGCGGAAGTAAATTAACACCGGAATCAATATGATTACCGTTAACAGCATAGAAAGCGCCGAACCAAAAGGCCAATCGCGGGCTCTCATAAACTGATTCTGAATCAAATTTCCCACCATAACTGTTTTAGAACCACCTAATATATCCGGTGTGATGAAAGCGCCGACAGCGGGAACAAAAACTAAAATAGAGCCTGCCACAATACCGCGAGTTGTCAATGGTAAAAATACGCGCCAAAAAGTGCGAATATCATTTGCACCTAAATCGTGAGCGGCTTCTACTAATGAAAAATTGAAGCGTTCTATGCTAGAATATAAAGGCAGAACCATGAAAGGTAAATAGCCATAAATTAGACCGATCGCCACAGCGAAAGGCGTAAAAAGCAAGTTTAACGGTTCGCTAATAATTTGCAGGCTTTGCAGGGCTGTGTTAACTACTCCTTCGCTACGCAGCAGTATGATCCAGGCGTAGGTTCTCACTAAAAAATTAGTCCAAAATGGAATAATTACCAGCAAAAGCAAAGCATTTCGCCAGCGAGGAGAACGGGTGGCGATGAAGAATGCTAGGGGATAGCCAACTAACAAGCAAGCGGCAGTTGTTAGAAAAGCCAGCCAGAGCGATCGCCCAATTACTCCTAAGAAAAGTCCACTGAACAAACGCTGGTAGTTGCTGAGAGTAAATATCCAAGTAACACCGCCGTAAGTACCGCGTTCTAAGAAACTGTACAACAGTACAATTAGCAAGGGCCAAATGAAGAAAACCATCAGCCAGGCCGTAGCGGGAAATAAGAGCAGCAACAGGTTAGTCTGCTGGCGGTTTTTGACACTCATTATTTACTCAAGCGAAATTTAGCACATAATGCAACACATTTTATATCAAATCCGCATTTTATGAATTATGTCATCATTAATAAATTATCAAGAGGTACGCAATGTCAGGAGAATCGTCAACCCCCAAAATAGTCGTCGTCGGTGCAGGATGGGCCGGTTTAGGCGCTACCTATCACCTAGCCCAGCAAGGCTATGATGTCACCCTGCTAGAAGCAGGCCCTTATCCGGGTGGCTTAGTTGCAGGGTGGAAAACCGCCGGCGGGCGTTCCGTAGAAGCAGGCATTCATGGCTTCTGGTATCCCTACAAAAACATCTTTTCCCTAGTCAAAGAATTAGGACTCGATCCCTTCACACCTTGGACTCGTTCTTGTCAGTATTCACCCGCGGGATTGGAAGTAGAATCGCCAATTTTTCAGGACGAACCGCGCCTTCCCACACCGTTAGGAACCTTTCTTTACACCAGATTTAAAAGGCTGCCATTAGTCGATCGGCTTTCAGCGTTGCCCTTACTCTACGCCGTCCTAGATTTCGACAATTCCGACGAAGCTTGGCGCAGGTACGATCGCGTCACAGCCCGCGAACTATTCAAACAGTTTGGCGTTTCTGCAAGACTGTACCGCGATGCTTTTGAACCGATGTTATTAGTAGGTTTATTTGCACCAGGAGAACAATGTTCTGCCGCCGCAGCTTTGGGAATGCTGTATTATTTCATCTTAGCACATCAACCGGATTTTGATGTAGTTTGGTGTCGCGGAACTGTCGGAGAAAAAATCTTTCGTCCCTGGGTCGATCGCCTGGAAAAACTCGGTGCAAAAGTATTGACAAAGCAGCGAGTTACTGATTTAAGAGTTGACAGCAACAACCGAGCCACAGGCGTTGTTTGCGGCGAAGAAACCTTCGATGCAGATGCAGTTATTTTTGCAGTTGGCGTCACCGGAATGCAAAAAATTATCAGCAGCAGCCCAGCTTTGCAAAGCCGCCAAGAGTTTCGGGACGCGATGAATTTGGGTGCAGTTGACGTGTTAGCTGTTCGCCTGTGGTTTGACCGAAAAATTGACATTCCACTGCCTTCTAATGCCTGTTTTGGATTTAGTTCAACTACAGGCTGGACGTTTTTTGATTTGAATGCTTTGCACGACGAATTTCGAGACGAACCGGGAACAGTTGTCGAAGCTGACTTTTATCACGCAAACCAATTAATTCCCCTAAAAGATGAGGAAATAGTTTCCTTAGTTCAGCGGGATTTAGCGACTTGCATTCCGGCTTTTCGGGAGGCAAAAGTAATTGACAGCAGCGCGATTCGGCTGTCGCGGGCTGTGACGCATTTTGCCCCTGGCAGCTATCAGTATTTGTTGCCAGCGGTAACAAGTTATGATAATGTATTTATGAGCGGCGATTGGGTTGTGACCCGGCACGGTTCTTGGTCGCAGGAAAAAGCTTATGTTACTGGTTTGGAAGCGGCAAATTTGGTAATTTCGCGTTTCGGAATCGGAAACAAAGCGACAATTATTCCCGTGGAAGCTGATGAACCGCACATTCAAATTGGGCGAAAGATTAATCAGTTTACTCGCAGTATGACTAAAACTTTCATTCCCGATTTTTGGCTGCCATAAAAAGAAGGAATTCTGCAACGCATTTAACAGATATCTTGCACCATTCTCAATTAGCCGTAGGGGGCGGGTTCGCCAACAGCCTTAAAGCTTGCAAATAGGTTCTCTAAACCCGCCCAACCCCACGAAAAATCCTCTTATTGATATTGCTGCAAGATGTCAGATTTAACTGAGATGTTAGGAAGAATGGGGATTCCCGTCTGGTTAGCTAAGGATCGCGAATTAAATAACTTACAATTTTAATTGTTATTGTGGGATGGGCGTCCCGCCCGTCCAAAAAGGA
>NZ_JAUBPB010000021.1:0-89664 GCF_036700545.1 Microcoleus sp. SVA1B4 | reverse complement strand
AAACAGGCAAGCGATAATACTGCACCCTCATTTTTTTGTCTGTTACATTTGATACTAAATTAGATGCGCTTACCCTGATGCAGTCAAACCTTTTTATCGAGGTAAGAAAGTCACAGTAATTGGTGCAATTAGTCTCACGCAAGTAGTGGCATTAATGACCATAGACAACTCGATGGATAGCCAAGCATTTGAGGTGTTTATCGACAAATGCTTAGTGCCACAATTGTGGTCGGGAGCAGTAGACGTGAATTGATAACTTACCAGCGCATAAAGTAGATTCAATTAAGCCCATGATTGAAGCGGTGGGTGCTTCTATCTTGTGTTTGTCCCCATACTCTCCTGATTTTAATCCAATTGAATTATGGTGGTCGCAACTCAAATCTTTGTTGCGACAGTTTTCGCCAACCACCACTCAAATGGTTGATACGATAATTGCTGTGGCTCTTGACTTAATTAATCCGAAACATCTCAAAAACTGGTTTACTAATTGCTGCTACTGTACCTCATAACATCCGGAAGTGCTGTAGCAGTTTTAGATCGAGAATATGGCAATGCAAATTGGGTACTGGCGCAAGCAGATATTCAAGCTGATTGTTTAATGAGAGTCCGAAAGAATGCCTGCTTATGGTCAGCACCACCAGCATATAGTGGTCGCGGCAGACCCCGCAAGCACGGTCAGAAAATGAGGCTCTCCGACCCAACCACATGGCTCGAAGCGGATACTGCGATCGCAATTGACGAACATCCAGATTTGGGACAAGTCCGAGTCAGGCAATGGCTTGACTTACATTTTTATCGTGCCGCCGAACAGAGAGTCAATTTAATCCTGGTCGAAAGAATGAATCCCATGTCAAACGGTCAGCCGTTTCCACCCTTGTGGTTGGCTTGGGTGGGAGAACGAACTCTCCCTCTAGAAACTGTTTGGTTTAAGTATTTACGACGTTTTGGAGTGGATCATTGGTATAGATTGGCTAAGCAAAGATTACATTGGACATTGCCTAACTTGAGAACTCCCGAACAATCTGAGCGCTGGAGCGATTTAATGCCATTGATGAGTTGGCAACTCTGGCTAGCTAGGGAATTAGTCGTCGAGAATATATTACCTTGGCAATCGGCTAATATCAATTTAACTCCTGGACGTGTTGCCCAATCAATGTTGTCAGTTTTAGTTGACCTTGGTACTCCCGCGAAAATGCCTAAACATAGGGGAAAATCCCCCGGCTGGGAAAAAGGAAAGGCACGTACTAAGGCACCATATTATCCCACTGTCAAAAAACGGGTTTCTCGACGCAAAAAGTCTTCAAGATTAGCTGTTTAATCTTCTACCTATTGAGTTTTTGAGCAACATCTTGCCTTCTGTTAAAAGGTGGCTACTTTTAGCTGCACTCATTTTTTAGTCTAAACTACAGTATTTTAGTATAGCTGGGAATGTGCGATATTTTTTGAGGAGGATTTTTTTGAACCGCAGAGGGCGCAGAGGGCGCAGAGAGAGAGAATGAAAGAAAGAAGGTAATTGCTCAACTAGGGGAAAAAAGGGAGCCATGAATAGAGAGGGCTTGTTGAATAGCTTGATAAGCAGTTAAGCCCTGCCTTTTACCAGTATTCACAACGGAACTAACCGCCGCAAATAAATCTCGCCCCCATTCTGAACGAAAGCAATTAGTTACGCGACGAAATATCACGCTCATCCGAATCGCTTGTTCGCTAGAATTATTTGTGGGTGGAATTGTCACATCTTCCAGAAATAAGAACAAATTATCCATCAGCTCGCCTAGGGCGTTTTCGCAACCGGACACCATCCGGCTGATATGGTACTAAACTCAAAATTCTGGTTAATCTTTCTCGTAAATTGCTGCGACATCGCTCCAGCTTAGCCTCGTCCATCCTGTCGCGTCGTCGATGGATGACAAAAGCCCTTAATAATAACCTCTTCATCGCTGGGGCAAAAATCCTGTCTCCTGCATCAATGGCATATTGGCAATCCCGCAGTTGATGGGCACTCACACACTTGCCATTGTTCTGCTGGGTGATTTTTTTGAGCGCTAAATAAGTCTGACACCCACACCTGTGGGCGATGCTCTCCCAGAATTTCGTTAATTACCCCAGTTCCTCGACTCGGGCGGATGACGTGCAAGCAAATATCCTGGTTCTGAAATACCCACTCCCATTGGTTTTGTCCGTTCACTCTGGCACTGGTTTCATCCGAGCAGATTAATTTTGCTTGTCGCAATCGTTGTAGTATTTGATTTACTCGATCGTCTAAACTGGTTTTGACGGTACTTAAGAGGTTGGCGATCGCTCCTTCGGATATCTTGAGTCCAAAAACCGATGACAAGATTCCCGACAGCCGTTCGTAGCCGATCGCATGAGTGTAGCGCAGATACGTAACCAGGCTTTGAATTGAACTGCCAAATGGTGAACCCGGTTCCATTCCTGCGGGTACGGGGGCAAGATACTCGGTTTGACAACAGGCGCAGCGACCGCTATAACGTTCTATGCGCGTTACGATCGGGCGAATTGGTGGTAGTTCTATTTTGTCATAGACGGATTGCAATTTTTGGGCTCTGGCAGTGACTGTTTCTCCACACTCGGGACAATTTTTCACTCTTGCGATAATGATTTGGTCGGGTTCGAGATGTAGGTGTCTTCCCCCTCCTGCTCTGCCTACGCTTTTTTGTCTTTTGACCCCTTCTATTTTTGATGGCTTGATGTTGGGCTTGAATCCTTTCGATGGTGGAGTGCTGGAATTTTTGCTGGTTTTAGCGGGGGATGAGTCTGACTTTGAAGAGTAAGTGGCTAATGCGGAGCGTAGTTTTTCGATTTCCTGCCATAGATCTACTATCAAGGCGTCTTTTGCCTCGTCCGATAGTTGTTTTAGGTCAGGGAGTTTTTTCATTCCTTTATCTAATGTCTATCTCGTTCTCTTGTCAAGGGGGTTGAGCAATTACGAAAGAAGTTTGCAACTGATGGGCGGATTGGTTACTCTTCGAGGACTTCTAGGACTGATTTGGGCAGCAATTTATCTTTAAACCAGACTACTTTTGCTGGCACTTCATTTACATTCACTCCGGCTTTTTCTAAATTCAGCCGTTCGGAAATAGCTAAAATCAAGTTATCGCATTCAGACTTCTGTACTTGTGCAAATTTCTTTTGCAAATACTCCGGCCGCCAATAGCCAACTATTTCTAATAAAAATACTCGCCCGTCGGGATGCACTAACCGAAAGTCGGGAATCATCACACTACCTGGAATTGGAATTAAATCAACTTCTCGCTCTAGTTGCCACTCGGTTTTTGTGGAATTCCATCTTTCAGCAAATGCGGCTTCTAACATACTATCATAAGGCTTGCCAGGGGGATAGTGGCTGACTAAACCGCAGTCGGAATTTAGGGTGAATTTACCTGTTTTCAAAACGCCGCTAAAAGGGTCTTTTGTGTGCAGTGTCGAGTGCATACTCCATTTGGTGACGTGCAGCAGTGCGGGCAGCATTTTCGCGAGGGCTAAGCCGTAGCGGGTGCTGGGTTTGAATAAGCTTGTAGGGCCATCTATTGTGAGTGTAAAACCGTGGTCTGCATCGCCTTCGATGTAAGTCATTAATTGAAATAGTTTCAAATAGCGAAATAAGAGTTTGTATTCTCCTGGATCGTTGCGGTGGGCGGTTAATTTGACTTGACTTGCTCGGTAAAATATGCCTTGAACTTGAGAAAGATTGTATTTGTGAAGCAAGTTTTCGGGAGTTGGTGCATTAAACTCAGTGAGGATTTTGTTTTCGTTTAAATCGGCGTATAAACCTGTAGTGATTTCGTGAGGCAAAACTTCTCTGTTTAACTCTTGGCTGAGCTCACTTGCTACTTTTTCCAGGGTTAATTGGGTGGATTGAGGGCTGGGAGTCGATCGCGCGGACAAGGCAAAAACCCGCTGTCTCAACTCTGAGGGTTCTAGGGGACTGATGACTTCCAAGGTGGAGAAACCGCCTTTCAGCAGGTGCGCTAATCCCCGTTTCAGCCGATAATCCGGGCTGTCGCCTTCTAATTCTAGCAAGCGTCCGTCGAGTTCGCCTTGGGTTTTGCCGATCGACTCTTGGAAGCAGTCGATCATTTCCGTAGCTGGTTCTAAATTTTTAGCATCTATCTTGAGGCGGAGAGGAATAATTGATTCTCCGTTTTGGCGGTGACTTAATAAATCAGTGGGTAACATAAGCAGTGAAAAGTTTTACTCAATTTTTTGTTCAACAATCACCATGACTCCCCTGAGTTTTCCCTCTTCTGTCAAGCTTTGGGTAGTCCGAATTCGGCGATCGGAACTGACAAGATGGATTGTTTCAACAGCCCTCATAAAGCCAGTTGCTTTGTCCCATACTTGAAAAATTATCAAATCATCTCCAACTTCTGTCGCTAGTGTATTGTAGTTGGAAAAAACTGAGTCCAGACCTTCAATTTGCACTTGCCCTTCGCCGACAACATAACCCACAAAATTTTGGGTTTCACTCTGGCCATTGGCATAAGTTTGAAGGTTAGTTTGCCTCCACTCGTTGTCAACTATTTTTTGGGTAACAACTGCTGTAAAACGCCTGGTTTCTTTGCAGTCGGCATCGAGTATTGTCCAGTCTCCCTCCCAAACTCCTGTATGTTTGGGGAAAATTTTAAAGTTAGTTAGTTGTGCAGTTTCGCTCATTTTTAGGGAATGTGAATTAGTTAATAGTGAGATTATACACTAATTGGGTAATCTTCAATCATCCTTAGAATCATCATTGTCTTCTCCCCATTTTGCGGGTGATTCTGCTGCTTTTTTAGTCGCCTCCCGATTGACTCCGTAAATGGGTGTCGGTTTGACAGTTTCTAATTTCTGATATTCTGGCTTTGGCGGTTCTATTTGTGTTTGTGGTTTCGGTTTGTGAGGCTGCATTCCTCCTCGGCGGCGTTGAGAAGTTCTTTCTTCGCTGGTGTCTTCGGTGACGACTTCGTAGAGAATTGCTAACTTATTTACATCGCTGCTTTTGCGGAGAACTCGACCCAATCGCTGGATGTATTCGCGTTCGCTGCCGGTACCTGACAATATGATAGCAATTCTGGCGTCGGGAACGTCCACTCCTTCGTTGAGAACATGGGAGGCGACGAGGGTTTTGTATTCGCCGCTGCGAAAGCGATCGAGGATTTCGTGGCGTTCTTTGACTGGGGTTTGGTGGGTAATTGTGGGGATGAGAAATTCTTGGGAAATTCGGTAAACTGTGGCGTTGTCTCCGGTGAAAATTAGCGTGCGCTGGGGAGAGTGTTCTGCTAGTATTTGGGCTAAAATTCGGAGTTTTCCTTCGGTACAAAGGGCGATTTCTTTGGCTTGGCGGTGGGCTAGCATGGCGCGCCGTCCTAGGGGCGATCGCGCGCTTGCCATGATAAACTGTTTCCAACCATCGAGGCTGGATATTTTGATGTTAGACTGTTTTAAGAAGTCGTTGCGAATGTTGATTAATTCGCCGTAGCGGTCGGTTTCTTCTTTTGACAGTTTTACCATGATTTGAACAATTTTATGGTCGGCTAAAGCATCGCCTGCCAAATCTTCGGGTCTTTTGCTAAATACTGTGGGGCCGATCAGGAAATGCAAATCGCTGTGGCGGCCATCTGTGCGATCGGGTGTGGCTGTCAGTCCGAGTCGAAAAGGCGCGATCGCATATTCGGAAATTACTCGATAAAAGTCTGTTGGCAAATGGTGGCATTCGTCAAAAACCAGCAAACCGTATTTATTGCCCAAGGTTTCTGCATGAATACTTGCACTGTCGTAGGTTGCCACTAAAATTGGCGTTTTGTCCCGCGAACCTCCGCCCAACAATCCGATTTCGATGTCGGGAAAAGCTGCCTTTAAATTAGCATACCACTGGTGCATTAAATCGAGAGTTGGTACTACAATTAATGTACTACGACCAGTGACTTGCATCGCTAATTGTGCCAGATAAGTTTTGCCCGAAGCGGTGGGGAGGACAACTACTCCTTGGCTTCCTGCTTCCTGCCAAGCTGCGAGGGCTTGTTCTTGATGTGGGTAAGGCTGCATTTCCACGCTGGGTACGAGTTCGAGTAGTTCGTATGCCCTAGCTTCGTCGGTAAAGTGAATGCAGTCGGCTTGGAGGCATTCTACCAGCGGGCGGTAGTGAATCGCTCGAATGCGGAATTTTTCCACGCGATCGTCCCAGGTCGCAAAGTCCACCCAGTCTCTGCCTTTGGGCGGCGGGTGCAGCAAGAGAGTTCCGCGATCGAATGTTAAGGTAGGTGTGCGTGGCATTTGTTTAGATAGGGGGGCGAGTTATGCCTGTTAAATTATAAGTGACAGATCAAATATATTGACTCTTCTTGAAATTATCTGCGTTACTCTGTGTTAATCAGCCCTACATCTGCGGTCGATCTATCAATCAAAAAATTATGTAATTCAAGTCTAAATTGAGGAAATTGCGATCGATCTGGCGGAAAATCCAACACAAATTATCCTACCCCAGCCGGATTGCCAAATCTAAAATCTACAAGAGTATTGGCCCGCTGGGAATGGTTTTTAAGTTAGATTCGATCTATGTATGCCTGAGATTAGAGGTTATAGATGGAAATAGGCGTCCCCAAGGAAATCAAGGATTTAGAGTTTCGAGTCGGGCTTAGCCCCACAAGTGTCCGGGCTTGTTCGGACAAAGGCCACACAGTTTTTGTGGAAACAAATGCTGGTGCTGGGGCCGGTTTCGCAGACGAGGACTACGTTCAAGCAGGGGCTAAGATTGTTTTAAAGGCTTCCGATGTCTGGAAGCGCGAACTAATTGTTAAAGTTAAAGAACCACTGCCTGCTGAGTATCCGCTGATTCAAAAAGAGCAGTTGCTGTTTACATATTTGCACTTGGCAGCCGATCGCACATTAACCCAGCATTTAATCAGCAGCGGAGTCCAGGCCATCGCCTACGAAACCGTCGAACTCCCGGACAGAAAATTGCCACTGCTGACGCCGATGAGTATTATTGCAGGGCGTTTGGCCGTGCAGTTCGGATCTCGATTTCTGGAACGACAGCAAGGTGGTCGGGGCGTACTTTTGGGCGGCGTACCAGGGGTAAGACCGGGTAAAGTTGTGATTTTGGGCGGCGGAATCGTTGGCACAGAAGCAGCCAGAATTGCTGTAGGAATGGGCGCCAGAGTGCAGATTTTAGACGTAAATGTCGATCGTCTAGCCTATTTAGAAACTCTGTTCGGTTCCAGAGTAGAATACCTCTACAGCAGTCCTCTACAAATTGAAGCAGTTGTTCCCGATGCTGATTTATTAATCGGTGCGGTTTTGGTTCCGGGCAAAAAAGCTCCAATTCTGGTTTCTCGCGAATTTGTTGCGAAGATGCACCCCGGTTCTGTGATTGTTGACGTAGCCGTTGACCAAGGCGGCTGCGTGGAAACTTTGCGGGTAACTTCTCACACAAATCCTACTTATGTTGAGGAAGGAGTCGTGCATTACGGCGTGCCGAATATGCCCGGTGCCGTGCCTTGGACTGCGACTCAAGCTTTGAATAACAGCACTTTGCCTTATGTTTTGCAGTTGGCAAATAGCGGGATTAAAGCTTTGGAAATGAATCCGAGTTTGGCGAAGGGATTGAACGTGCAGAATCACCGATTGGTGCATCCGGCCGTGCGCGAGGTTTTCCCCGATTTTGCCGATTAGATTCCCCCTTTTTTTAAAGTAAGCTATCCCGCATCTAAATAGTATTTTGGTGCGGGTAGGAACCACAGTCTCGATCTCCCTAAATCCCCTTAAGAACGGGGACTTTGAGTGAGGAGAGTTGAAGGGCTTGCTCGATGCTATCGAGGTTATCAGATAAAATATTAGGCGGCATAATTCAGTCGTTGCGCTAGTTGCTGATGCAGCCCTCGATCGAGAAAAAGCATTAAAGGGCGATCGACCTTTTTATACCAAAAAGAGCGATCGACCTTCTCCCTAATTCACAAGATAATCACTCAGAGTTTTTAGTAAGCGTTGATGTCGCTTGCGATGAAATAGCTCCAATAGAACCGATAATTTGATTGCGAGGCAATACAGCAAGGAAACCTAACCGAATTAACGATTGAGACCGTAAACCACTGCCAGCAAAGTGTGGGTCTGAAGGGGAAATAATATCGACAAAATCTGGAACCTGTTGATGTAGTTGGGTGCTAACACCACAAACTAAAAAATCTCCATAAGGAGGTAGTTCCCTCAGAAGGATGACTGGACGATTCTTAATTGTCCCGTCAGCTTGAGGAATTGGGGTGAGAACAACATCAGCTTCCTGCATAGTCAGGATTTGGTGTTTTAATTACATCGAGCGGGTAATCGTCGTTCTGATTGTAGGCCTTGTTTAGTTGATGCCTTGACAACCACAACCAGGCTTCGCGTTCTGCTAATTGTTCCGGGAGGACTGTGATAATGAGTTTTATGTTTGGTTCAAGCTTATAGGGTTCATCGAGCTGAATAGATTGCCCATCAAAATGTGCTGATAAAGAAATAAGCTTCATGGCTTGGATATCTTGAAGGCGAGTTCTTTTACTAAGTTGATCATATTTTGACGCTCTAGGGACACAGGCTTTAACCCGTTTCTCTACGATTAATTTGCTCCATTCCTTAGAAACACGATCGCCCCTCCTCGAAGCAAAAAGCGAGATTCCTCGATCGAGAAAAGCGATCGAGCTTTCCATGACAAAAGAGCGATCGCTAACCCACTGGACGCGAATAGTTGTATAATAAACAAACTAGGCAAGCGCAAAAAGTGAAAACCTATGTCACAGGCAATCCTCAAACAAATTGTTAATCAGCTCGAAATGCTGGAAGTTTTATAGTTACAGGAACTCGAGCGCGTAATCTGGAAATATCTGGCTGACAAACAGCAAGCTACTCAACAATATCTACTTCAAAAATATGCTAATAAAAAACAATTATTTCGAGAATGGGATGACATTTCTGATGAAGAAGCTGCGATACTAAAAGCTGAGTTTGCCGCCGAGTATTTAGCTTTTGCAGAAGTCGCCTTAAGTGATTATCTGCCTCGACTTCAGCAACAGGATAAAATCTGATGCTAGGAGATATTTATTTGGCAGATTTGAATCCTTCTAGAGGGTCATAACAAGCAGGAATTAGACCAGTCATTATTGTACAGCGAGATACATTAGACCGCTTTACTACAACAGTAGTAGTAATTCCCATAACAAGTAATCTGCGACGATGCTCAAATACCAGGGACAATTATTTTACCGACTGGTGAAGGTGGTTTAACACAAGATTCTGTCGTGCTTTGCTATCAAATAGTAGGGGTAGATAGAGAGCGATTAATCAAAAAATTGGGCACTCTTTCAGCAGATTATGTATCAAGATTACAGGTAGCATTGCAGTATACATTGCAAATGGATGAATTTGAGAATGTAGAAGAATAGAATTAGTTGAAGCGCGATCGCACTCACATCCCTAAAAAGCGATCGCCCCTGTCCATCCACAAGACCGAGATCCCTTTCCATATCCCCAAAAAGCGATTTCCTATGGGATAGCTTCGCACGCGGACTGCACGATCGTTTATAATTACAATGATTGACGAGTTATGAGGAGCGTGCAAGTATGGCAAAATTCCCCAACGAACTTGCGGAAATTATCTGGAATTTGAAACGCCAGTTGCTAGATATTGTTGACGCAGCAACAGCAGCAGAATTGACTCTATTTGAACTTTTGGGAGAAACGAGTGATACGATACCATTTCTGGATGAACTGAAAAGTGTGGCTGAACGTGCTACACCCTGGTTTAATCGGCTGTCTAATTTTCAGTTACGCATAGCTGAGTCTCAACCCACAATTTCGGTTGATATGCTAAACTTAGTAAACCAATCTATTGAACGCATCCAAATCGAAATTCCGGCAATGGAACGGAGTATTCAAGAAGTGAAAACGGAGTGGAATTTGCCATGACTAGCCAACCGCGTATTCCCAATCCTGAAACAGCCAAGAGATTATTGGCTAATTTGCGCCGCAGTCGTTTAGCAATGGAAGCAGCGACTCTGGAATTAGAAGACATTACAATGCAGTTGGAAAATGACAGCAGACAAAGGCGTTTGGTGCGGTTGAGGCAGGCAATTAACGATGCTGAGGCTGCTAATTTTTCAGTCAATGTCTGAAATTATTTCTTAAATCTCGCCCCAAAACTATAATTTAAATATTGACGAAAACAGCAAGATAGATCGCACTTTTTGACTCATAACAAAAGAGCGATCGACCTTTCCCTATCCCCAAAAGATCGCCCTAGTTGTCAAGTAGACATGGTTTGAGATAAACTAATTCTGAAACTATTCCCTAAATATCGCCCCATCACCTATAATTTCTATTAACATCTTGTCCCCCCCTTCTTAAGGGGGGTTAGGGGGGATCGACCGGGCTCATGCCAAAACTAAACGACTCCAACTTCCACCTACCATACAACCCAAAACTCATCCCCATCGCCAAGCAACTGCGGAAAAATCCAACTCCTGCGGAAAAAAAACTGTGGCAGGATTTTCTGAGAATCCCTTTGCGAGTTTTGAGACAGCGACTGATCGACAATTTTATTGTAGATTTTTATTGTGCGGCTTTACAGTTAGTAATTGAGATTGATGGGGAGAGTCATTTTACGGAACAAGGAAAACTATATGATGCAGAAAGAACTGGGATTTTAGAGGGGTATGGATTGAAGGTTGTCAGGTTTACGAATGTTGAGGTGTTGCAGAGTTTTGAGGGGGTTTGTGGGGAGTTGTTGGGTTTGATTGAGGGTGATTTTTGAGGTCAGATCCCCCCTAACCCCCCTTAAGAAGGGGGGGACATGAAGGGAGGAGAGTTGAATGGGTGGCTGGATGCGATCGCACTTTTTGACTTATTCCAAAAGGGCGATCACTTATTGTTCTAATATGCAATTTTCGGCTCTTTACCGTATGTAATTATGTAAAATATTAGCCCAATGGGGTCTAAACCTTCAGATACTATTATCTCTTGCCTTTTTTCTTTCTTCCAAAGATCAGTAATATCTACCCATTCTTTAGCAATACCGCCTATATTTTCTCTTATAGTTCTTGCGATGTCATCTCCAACCATACATTCATTCAAAAGTTTAAATAGATCCAAGATTAACCCAGGTAATGTGGCTCCAGCTCCAGCTAATATTTCTCCAGCCTGCTCGAGTTCTTTTTGGTTTCTAGCCTTATTAGTCTTATCTATAAAATCCACAATTTTATTGATTATTTCAATCACATTCTTCTCAGACTTTGCAGCGTCTATTATTCTCCTGAGAGTAGAAGAATATTGTAATGCCTTGCCAAGAAAGGTCATCCATGAAACTTCTCGTGCAGCTGGAATAGCTTGAATTCCTGCTTGAATAACTAATCCTGATGACAAATCGATTGCATAACCTACTAATTGCTTGACAACTTCTTTAAAGAATAAGTCTGGATATTTTTGGTTGGCAAAGCTAATTGCATAATTAAATTTACTGTAGGAATCGCTAAAATCTATATCATTAGGGAGGGGTTCAGGAGTGAATTTTGTCCCTACAACTGTAATCCAAGAAGAACTGTTAAACTCTTGAGATAGACCAAGTTGATTTTTGGCAGCAATAGTGATGGTATAATCACCGGGCGGCAGATCATTAGGGACAGTAAATAAAGCTGAAAAATCTCCGGTATCTAAATTAATGGATTTATTGACTAAAACTTTCTTAGAACCGACGTAGAATTCCATATTGTCAGTATTTGTATTTCCTGTAACCTTTACTACATCACCGGGCTTGACCTTAGATGTATATTCAGGCTGGTTTTTCGATACTGAACCAATAGAAACAATAGGAGGTGCTATAACACCTGGAATAGCATTATAACCCCCACCCGGATTCCCGTTACCTATTGGTGTAATATTACCATTAACCACACCAACAGGTTCAGAACCACCCCCACTTGCTACTTTTTGAATAAATTCTTCACCAGCCCAGAAATAGCCTTCACGACCATCATTCAACCGCACCCGATACCAATCACTATGTGGGAGAGTTGGATCGGCAGTTGTCGTCACCTTTTCAAGGATAGTGAAAGTTGTTCCTATCGGCATTCCTTGAACCAAACTGCTGCTGTCGATCCAAGGATAATTGCGGAAATTCATCCCTTGAATCAACTTACCCGTTCCAATGTCGCCATTTCGGTTGATAATTTGAGGTCTGTTAACTTGTGTAGGGCTAGGATCGGGATTTGATGATGTTTCCTTTATTATATAAAAATATAATTTTCCGTCTTGTTGTACAATTTTGCCGTTTTGAAAATTCTGTGCGGGCCATCCATTTTCATCCACAAATCGATCAGAAGTAGGATAGCCCCAGTCATGTTGGGTATTAACTGCACCTTGGTAAGCATTCCAAAAACCTCCACCAACCCAAAAAGAATTATCATTGGCGCCAGACTTCATAATTGCGCCTGAACCTTCAGAACCCCCTGAAAATTCTTGAATATACCCATTTTCCGTTCCCGAAGAATGCACATTACCAGTGGGAGAACCCAAAGCCGATGATCCACCATGGTTGTTGAAAGTATCGACATAAGTTTGATGAGTGTTAGCACCGTCGTAACCCACTGTATTATTCAGGTTCTGTTGAGGCGTTTCCCAAGGACGATAAGCTTTCGCCCCATCCTGCGCTGTCCAATAAATATATCCCCCTTCAAAATCAATGCGTTGGCCACCTGACGAATCCGTTTCCTTTCCTTTAGTCGGAAAGCCTAACCAGCCACTATAACCGCCATTTTCATTGTAAGTATTGGCGAAGCCATGCCACAGTGCGATCGCCCCTGATTGAGCAGTCCAATAGATAGTACCATGATCGTATTTTCGACCGTAACCCTGTGTTCCCATTGCTGAAGAACCCGTCTGCAAATAGTCAGTAGTAGGATTGCCTAATAGGTTTCTGGTATACTGATATGTGTTATCAATATCTTTCTGCCATTGAGGAATCGGTGGAGTATAAGGATCTCCTAATGGGATATCTTTGAAATCGCTGTCAGGAAATGTTGGCGAACCTGGGAGGTTTATGCCGAGTTCTTTCAGAGTATACCCTTTAGGAAGCAAACGCCGTTTTCCTGACTCCATTAAATAAATATTATTTCCAGACAAATCAGCAAATACATCACCGTCTTTCTGCGAAGGTAAAAGATTGCCACGAGGAATTCGGGCTAAATCTTCATTTGGAAAGTTTTTAACTGTCTTTGGATTAATTCCTAATGCGTTTACTGTTTCTTGATTAGGAATCAGTCGTAATTGACCATTTTGGACTAAATAGTAATCCGAATTGTAGCTAGCAATGACTTTATTTTCTGGAGAATTGAGTGCTACATCCACTTGATATTTAGTCGCCCCAGTAGCTCCAGGACCAGGACTCACTCGTAAATAATAATTTCCTGCTTCTAAAATTTGATCTAACGATAATGGAGAACGGGGAGTCGAACCAGTAATACCAGTAGTAATCGCTTCACCCCAATCAACTTGACCATTACCATTTAGGTCTTGGATTAACTCCAACTTAGCAGCATTGCTGAGTTGAGATAATTGAAAATTGACTAATTTCAAGCTGTTTAAGCTGAATTTGTAGAAATCGTTTAAATTGCTACCACCAATTGATCCAAGATCACCTCTTCTCTCAACCCCATCTCCAAAGTCAGCAGGAGAATACGATAATTCTCGGGCAGTCTGGATTGAGTAATTGCCATCTGGGTCACCTAGAGGAGTTGCCGACAATTTCAAGTCATATTCATCACCATCATAATCTTTTGGCTTGTGAACGAGGACGTAATAAGTTCCCGGCTTGAGAATCTCGCTAAACTCTGGAACAACACCATTAGGAGGAGTGCCTGAAATGATATCAATATGTGTAGAATCGTCGCTGTTGAAATACCAGTCTTGGAACAAATAAAACCCAGTATTTCCCATCTTTCCACTCAAAGCAAAATCTACTTTGCTTTCACTGGTGATGTTAAACTTGTAGTAATCAAAGCGGTCATTTCTATCAATAACATCATGAAAAGTTTGTGTACCAATTAAAGTACCAATATCACGAGCCGTGTTCGGTGAATTTCCTGCATAATCTGGAGGTATTTCAAAGGGTAGGGGTACGGCACTAATTTCGATAACCCCGATCGCATTTCCAGTACCATAACCATACCAACTTGCTTGACCAGAAGGCTGCACCGTCAAATACCCATTCTTGTAATAGTGAT
This sequence comes from Microcoleus sp. SVA1B4, assembly GCF_036700545.1. Classification (NCBI taxonomy): domain Bacteria; kingdom Bacillati; phylum Cyanobacteriota; class Cyanophyceae; order Oscillatoriales; family Microcoleaceae; genus Microcoleus; species Microcoleus sp. SVA1B4. The sequence continues at coordinate 75,424 of NZ_JAUBPB010000021.1, read as the reverse complement.
TAACAACCCCATTACTCACCACAGTCTTATCAAATGCCCCAGCAGACGCAGGAACTTTCCCTTGTCCGGGCTGTGGCGCATTCGGAGTAAAAGTGGCATTCAGCGTATAAGGTCGTACCAGCGTCTTCTCAGTCGAATTCCAAGTCGAATTCCAATCAGGTTCTAGCCAGTAATTGCTGGGAGTTTTCACTTCAATGTCATAGCGCCCTTTATTCAGATCGAGTTCCAACCATTGATCGGAGTTAGCAGCAACCTCAAGGCTAGCAATTGATTCCGGTCGATCGTCAGAACCAATAAACTTCTTGATGCTCACTTCCATTTTACCGTTGGGAGAATTCAAATTAATTCTGATTTTTCCCGACTCATTCACCTCCACCCCATACTTAGCAATCCGGTTGTTGAAATTTATAACATTGTTATAAGTGACAACACCTGATAAATTATTTAAATCAGAAACAGCAGGGCCTGAAAAAACCGCACTTTGCAGGCTATTCTCTAAGGAATAATAAGGCTGAGTTCTGTACTGTATATTCCCAGTAAAAGTCGAAACCTTATCAGCAATAAACTGAGTGGATATGTTGTAATCCTTGAAACTAGACCCAGCCCCGTTGCCGACTTTAAGATAGTACGTCCCCGGATCGTAGAAATTGCCACCTTGAAAAGAAGTCTGTCCTTCCCCTACTACAGAAGTTTGAAGAGAAGCCCCTTTAAAGAAGGTATGAGATCCAGGCTTGCCGTCAGCTTTCGTAACAGTTACCTGCGGGGGAGTGGGAAATCCTGAAACAGGGTTGAGACTGGTCAAATTCCAACTCACATAACCAGGTTCAGTCACCGTAAATTGGTAATATTTTTCAGGCTGGTTCGAGTCAACCCGATCGCTATCCGAGAAACTAGATGATGCTTGTACAGTAGCCGTGGCGATCGAATTTCCACCTTTAGCCGCCCGTTCCTCCGGCGTTACCTTCCCTTGTCCACTCCAAGTATCCGGCGTTACCCAAGCTGTAGGTTTATAAACCTCCGGCGTAGTCTTCTTAGCCAAATCCACCGCCGCCAACGTATTCAAAAACCCAAAACCCGTCTCATCATCCCACCCAGACGGCCCCAAATCCCTCGCCGTAGACTTCAAAATCTCCATCACTTGGCGATAGTTCAAAGCAGGATTTGCCGCCCAAACCAAAGAAGCCGCCCCCGCAACTTTAGCAGTCGCTACCGAAGTCCCCGCCATCGTGCCCAAATCATTTCCCACAGTCGATAAACCGGGGTGTTCAGTCGTGCCGCCATCCGCCACAATATCCAAACCGCGGCCATAACTAGAATAGATCGATCGCCCGTTAATATTCCCAGCCCCAACAGTAAAAATATTGTCAAATTCCTGAGAAGCTTGACCCAAAACCGACATCACACCGCCATCATTACCCGCCGCCACTACCAGCATTACGCCATTTTGCCGCGCATATTCGATCGCACTTCTTTCTGCTGGAGTCAACTCATAGCGCGTCGTCACACTCCCGTCAGCATTCTTCTGAGTCAAATCCAAACTGAGATTCGCGATCGCATTTTTCTGTCCAGAAGCCTTCGCAGCATCCACAAACTCTACCAAAGAATCAGCCCATCTCCCAGAATCGATCGCCCTTCCCACCCACTTCGGCGCTGTCTTATTAATCGCATCAATAATCCCCAACATAAAAGTACCGTGCTCGCTACCTTCCCCAGGCTTCAGCAACGGATTATCATCCCCGCCCACATAATCGCGGCCCTTCTTAATATTCGCGTAATTTAAATAAGGACTATCCGCACTCACACCAGTATCAATTGTCCCTAAATACGGCTGATCGGGCAAAGGAAAATCTAGCAATTGACGGATTGCATTCGGATTGTTAGGATTCGGCGAATGCGGATCGACAGGAATTAAAGCAATCGGCAAAGTCTCAAACGCACCGCCCGGATTGTAAGGAGTTTGAGTGGCAACCCCATCATGGTACAGACCCAGCGGGTCAAAATCAATCAGCGGCGGTAAATTGTTAGTTGGAGCTCCAGAAGGGTCGATCGGGCAAACACCGCTATCAGCCAAGAAATTAGGTAAATCTAAATCAGACAGCGACAAAGAACCCAATAACTGATGCAGCGAGTCAAAATCTTGCAGCCAACCCCCAACATTCGCACTCGGAGTCACAATTTTTTCTAATATAAAACTTTTTCGCCTTGGACGGCTTTTCCCCTGCTTGGAATTGCCAAAACCTTGAGCCTGTTTGCGTTTTTTGCCACCAAAATTTAGCCAGCCCATAACTTTTGCACCCTGATTAATATGAATTCGATCGCACGAACTTAATTAAATGCCTTCAGACTTTCAACCAAAATCCTTTGTTGACAAGGGTTTTTCAGTCATCGTCAAAAATTTCTGTTTATTTGATAATTTACGCAAACTTAACAAATTTTCTGTATAGGCGATCGCTTTACATCTGCCGCGCTTTGCTAACGGTTTGGTGTGCGATCGGACAAATACTTTGTTAATGCTTAACTTCTATGATTTTTGCTTCTTCACACGATTATCATACACCCAAGTTCTATTTGCGATCGTAAAGTTTGTGTAACCTTTTTTGGATAGCAATCCCCGCCTCAACCAGAAACATCCGCTACACGCTCGTTTCCCACGCAATGACAGGTAAAAAATGCGTAATTCCTAAAATAGTTAGAATTTACACTTGCTTTTTTTCTAATTTCTGATAATATGAACACCAAGGTGAAATTTGGATTAAAGCCTAAAGCCCAAACAAATATCACTAAAGCTTCTTCACAAAATACTTCAATACTTCCATGCTTCCTTAAAATAGGGGCAAATTTCGCCTTGAAACTTTCCGTTTCCAGAAAGACTTAGGGCGGCTCGAAAATCTCAAAAACCCAGCGGAGAAAACATACAAACACAATTGGGCGATCGATTCAAGACAATTCAATAATACTTACGCACAGTTCCCCCTGGTCGATCCGAAAGTCTAGATCCCCCTAAATCCCCCTTAAAAAGCTATGCTTTATAAGGATCTTTCTTAACAAGAAAGTTGACAAAAATAAACATCTATGCTGTTAAACGATCGGGTGATTGCCCAGGAGTCAGGTTAAAATGATCGAGCAATGGGTAAGACAAGAATTAGAAAAAACTGACTTAGGAGATCCAAGAAGGACAAATAGATTCATGAAAATTGTCTCTAATTTAAGCAATAAACCAGAATCTAGTGTACCTGAAGCGAGTGGTACATGGGCGGAAACTAAGGCTACTTACGATTTCTGGGATTCACCATACATCAAACCAGCTCAGCTTAGGAAAGGACACGTAGATGCGACAGTAGAAAGAATCAAAAATCATCAAATTGTCTTGGCAATACAAGATACAACCGAATTAAATTACACTACTCATAAAGCAGTTAAAGGAGTCGGATATCTTGATAGTAAATATGCCAGTGGATTGAAAGTACATTCAACTTTGGCCGCCACAACAGAAGGGCTACCATTAGGAATTATCGACCAATATGTCTGGGCAAGAGCGCCAAAATATTTAGGTAAAGCTGCTAAACGTTCTCAAAAATCAACTGAAGAAAAAGAAAGTCAAAGATGGCTTGATGCTTTAAAAAACACGTTATATATCATCCCTAATTCGCAAAAAGTAGTCACAATTGCCGATCGAGAAGCAGACTTTTATGACTTATTTGCCTGCGCCAACCGTGACAAAGCAGATTTTTTGATTCGAGCTACTCAAAACAGATGTTTAGAGTTTTCATCCAACCATCTTAAAGCAGAGATGGAGTTAGTCGAACCGCAAGCCACGATGACTGTTGAATTAAAGCGCAACCCGACTCGACCATCACGAGTAGCAACTTTAACTATTCGGTATAAAACCTTAACTATTCAACCCCCTAAAAATCGGGCTAAACAAGAGAAATTAAGTCCGCTCGAACTGCAAGTTATTTTAGTAAGAGAATCATCAGCACCATCGGAGGCAGAAGCAATTGAGTGGTGGCTGTTAACAACTTTACCTATTACTTGTATTGAGGATGTGACTACTTATGTGAGGTGGTATAGTTATCGTTGGTTGATTGAGCGTTATCATTATGTATTAAAAAGTGGTTGTGGAATTGAGAAGCTGCAATTAGAAACAGCAGAGAGGTTGGAAATGGCTCTAGCTACTTATTCGATAGTAGCTTGGCGTTTGCTTTATATTACTCATCTGGCTCGCAGCGCGCCTGATGCCAGTTGTGAAACTATGTTATCACATCGAGAATGGCAGGCTCTTTATGCAACAATTTATCACAAAAGTTATCCTCATTCTTCCCCGCCAACTTTAGGGGAAGCTGTTGGTTGGATTGCCAAATTGGGAGGTTTTTTAGGACGAAAACATGATGGTTTTCCAGGAGTTAAGACTTTGTGGCGTGGCTTGAGAAGATTGGATGATATTATGACGGGTTGGCTACTATTTAATCAACTGAAAACAACTTGAATTTGTATGTTTTCAGGGTGAAATAGCTGCGCTCGCAAATTGTGTCGCTCCTATCAACGATAATTTTGGTAAACCGCCGTGAGCCAATGGCAGAAAAACATTTTATTCTATTAGTTCAAAATGTGCGATCGGGAAAAACCCCGAACGCACTTGAGCCAACTCATTGAAAGACGGAGATATCAATGAAAACTCGAATCAGGATAATTCGTATTCGATCGTCCGCGAGCGCCCCCATATCCGCTACACAAGTAGTTACTTTTGTCAACTTTCTTGTTAAGAAAGATGTTTATAAAGCATAGCTTAAAAAGGGGGACTTTGAGTAAGTTGTCTGGTTCTCCCCGATGTTTTGGGAGACGAGTGAAACTCTTGTCCCCCCCTTCTTAAGGGGAGTAGGGGTTGGCTAGGGGGGATCGAGTTTCTGCCTAAAACGCGTAATTCCTTCTTCCTTCTTCCTTCTTCCTTCTTCCTTCTTCCTTCTACCAAACCATGCAACTAAAATCAGCGGTGCAGTGGATACCTCATCCCGACGGTTATTGGATACTTCGCAATCCCGAAGACATTACCTGTATTCAAGTTGACGACTTTGACAAACAGGTAATTTTGCAATTAAGTCAACAACCACTAACTAATATTCTCGCTGAATACGACCTGGATTTAGAAGATGTGCAAAATCTTTTGAAAGACTTAGCACAAGCAGGAATGCTAGAAGGAACCAAGCCACCGAAAGCCAAATTTAACCTGCTATCCTTCACAATTCCCCTAGTCAATCCCGATGTTTTGCTATCGCGGCACATCGACAAAATCCGCTGGATTTGGACGTGGGAATTTGGCTTCTTCCTGTGCGCTTTCATCGCTTCCTCTGTAGCAGTGTGGTTTGCTTCTTCTGCCGAAGTCACAGCCTCACATCAGCAGTTGTGGATAGTCGGCAAAAATGACACTATTTTCACATTTGTATTGCTAACAATGCTAGTAATAGCTTTGCACGAATTAGGTCACGCTTTCACGCTCAAACACTACGGCGGCATAGTTAAAGAAATTGGATTGTTGTTTATGTGTCTCATCCCCGGATGTTACACAGATACAACCGACCAATACAGTTTAGTCAGGCGGAAACAGCGGCTTTTAGTAGTAGCGGCGGGAGTATTGATTCAAGTAACAATTTGGGCATTTGCTGTTTGGATATGGCTGTTATCTCAGTCCAATCCAATTTGGCATCAAATTAGTTACCTGTTGATGGTAGCAGCATTGCTGACAGTGGCAATTAACTTGAATCCGTTGAATAAATTTGACGGTTATTATTTGTTAGTAGCTGGAACTGGCATTAACAATCTGCGACAAAGGTCGTTTGATTTTTATGTGGACTTGTTGCGGAGGGAGGAGATTGAGGAAGCAGCGGAAACGCAATGGATTTTAGCGGCTTATGCGCCTTTGAGTATAGTTTATACTGTTTGGGCTTTTACTTACTTAATGTCTTTGATAGGAAATTGGGTTTTGTTAAATATTCCGATTTTTTCACCGTAGAGCAATCACGGGCGTCCCGCCCCTACCACGAAATTCAAGTTGATTATTTTAGGGGTTTACTGAAATGAATGTTTATCAAAAGTTGGGTCTTGTTGGCGGAAGTTTGAGTTTTGCTGTTGTCAGTCAATGTTTTTCTGCACAAGCTGCTACTCTAACTCAAGCTTATACTGTGGATCTGGGTTCGCAGCCGTTAAATAGCAGCACGAATGTGGTTTTGCCCAAGTTTAATTCGCTGTTAGGAACGCTATTAAGGGCTTATGTTACGGTTAAATCTACTGTTAATAACACTGTTAGCATTACTCCTTTGACTGGAGATTTTCTGGGGACGGCGGCGAGTAATGCAAGTATTGCTGTGAATATTCCGCTGTTAAAAGTTGACCCTAATTTGACTTTAAGTGTGTTAGCCAGTCCGCCGGAAACGAGGATTGCTAATGGCGCTACGGGAAGTGTTAGCGGTTCGGCTGCCGGTGTTGTGTCAAAGAGTTATGATTCCCAGCAGTCTCTGAGTGCGTTAAGTGGATGTGATGGTGATACTTTTATCGCAGGTTTGATGACTAATGGTTTTACTCAAGTTATAGGGAATCCTGTTAGGGGAAATTTCGACGGTAAGGTTGCGGTTAACACTACAGTTAGTGCAATTTATGAGTATGAACCTGTACCGGAACCGATGACTGCTGTTGGTACGTTGCTGGCTGCTGGAATGGGTTTGTGGTGGAAGAAAAAGGCGGCAAAAAAGGTGTAATATTAATTTGAAGTTTCCCCTAGCCCCCCTTAATTAAGCAGGGTGGATAGGGGGAATCTCAAAGTTCTCCCTATTACTCGCAGCCCAGAAAAAAATAAATTCCCCAAAACACTTGACAGATTCGCGGAGGTATGGCAGAGTAGTAATTCGTGACCGATGCGGAACTGGCGGAATTGGTAGACGCGCATGATTCAGGTTCATGTGGTGCAAGCCTTCCGGGTTCAAGTCCCGGGTTCCGCATTCCCAAGGCAGAAGGAAGTTTGGGGTTAACCCGATACAGGCAATAACCCCATTCGCTCTGCTGAATTAAACAATGCTGACAAGTATTCAAAACCCCCTAGTTAAAGAAATCCGCAAGCTGCACAGCTCGAAGGGACGCAGGGAACAACAATTATTTTTACTCGAAGGGACGCACTTGCTGGAGGAAGCTTGCGCGGCAAAATACCCGCTAGCAACGGTTTGCTGCACTCCCGAATGGCTGGATCAGCACGGGGAACTTTGGGAGCAAGTTGGTAATTTAGCCGATCGCACAGAATTAGTAAGTGCAAAAGTGTTAGAGTCGATCGCCACGACAGTCCAACCCGACGGCATTGTCGCCACCGCACCCCGCACCGCAACAGATCCCGCAAAATTGTCAACTTTAGGAATAGCCCTAGAAACAATCCAAGATCCCGGCAACTTGGGGGCGATCGTCCGCACGGCTGCGGCTGCTAATGCCGACGGTTTGCTGCTGAGCGCAGACAGCGCCGATTTAGACCATCCCAAAGTGCTGCGCGCCTCCGCAGGAGCTTGGTTTAAGCTGCCAATGGCAGTCAGTCCAGATTTAGCCGCCGAAGTCTCCGCGTATAAAAATCGAGGAATGCAAATTTTAGCAACTGTCGCCGGGGCCAGTTTAAGTTATTGGGAAGTAGATTTGCGAGTGCCGACTCTGATAGTTTTGGGCAACGAAGGCTCTGGTTTGTCGGAAGAATTGAGGAGTTTGGCCGATCGACAAATCCAAATTCCCCTGAGTCGTGGCGTAGAATCTTTAAATGTGTCGATCGCCGGAGCCCTGATCTTGTACGAAGCTCAACGGCAAAGAAGTCAATCGATTTGAGATTTTAGATTTTAGATTTTAGATTGAAGCATTGAGCCCACGGATAAATTCGGGGGCCAGTTTATCGGATACAGGTTTTTTATTTCTGGACGGATGAATCACGTGGCGGGTATCCTGGATGCTTTCGGTCATTAGTTATTAGCCATTAGTCATTAGTCATTATCTGTTGGGGCGGGTTCATCAATATCTGTAACTTCATATTCAGGGCAGCCACGGGGGGCTGCTCCTACAAGATAATGAAACAGCTCTGCCCCTCTACCAATCTCCCCCTCTGAGATGTGGCGGCTTTTGTTTATATTGATGCAAACTGTAAAGCCAGGAAAGCGGATACTCTCGTATCAACAGTCCAGGCTGGCATGAAATAAATGTCAGGAACGAGCGGGCTAAAGCCACTGAGCTTGTAAGAAATTACAAGCTATTCTGACCAGCCTAAGTCTTAACTGACTACGTTATTTGAGTCACGACACCGGCGAATGCGAAGCTAGTTTTCCGCTCTGTCATCTGCAATTAAACAGTCTTAAAGTCACGCTCGACAGTGTTGCAGGTCTAAAAAGCTCTTATAACCTTGACCGACAAGCTAACATTACCCGAAAGGGACTCGGAGACAACCATATCTCCATAGAGGGGCAACCATACCCCTCTAACCCCGCAAGGGGATTCAAGGCGATTGAAATCGCCGTGTCGTTTTCCTCTCAGGGCTGAAGCCACTGAGTTTCCCACTTACCGAGTATTTTTTATGAAGAAGTGTAGCCAAGTGCTCTCACAAATGTTAAGATTCTTAACATAACGTAGTATTGTGCACGCCCCAACCAAAACCTAACCTGAGACGGTTCTGACTGGGAGTAGTAGCTAGCTACCATAAAATTAAGCCTCTTTAAATGGAAGGAAAGCGCAAGTCCCCGCCCGCTTTCCTTCCCAGCTAAAGCTAGGGGTTTGCGACTACCGCAAACCTTTAGAGGCACAGATCCTCAGCGGGAAAAGCTCATGAAAACTCTTAAGTCCTCAGATACAGATTCTGTTCGCGCTTACTTGCGGGAAATCGGCCGCGTTCCCTTGTTGACCCATGAGCAAGAAATACTCTACGGGAAACAGGTACAGCGCTCAACCGCACTGCATCAGGAGAAAAATATTTTAGCCGAAGAGTTAGGCCGCGACCCGACGGCGGCTGAATGGGCACAGGCAGTTGGGCTGTCTGAGGCACAGTTGCAGCGGACGATCGAACACGGGGAAAGGGCAAAGCGCCAAATGGTGGAAGCGAATCTCCGCCTGGTAGTGTCTGTTGCCAAGAAATATATCAAGCGCAACGTAGATTTACTGGATCTAATTCAGGAAGGCACGATCGGGATGCAGCGGGGAGTAGAAAAATTTGACCCGACTAAGGGCTACAGATTTTCTACTTATGCTTATTGGTGGATTCGTCAGGCAATTACTCGGGCGATCGCCGAAAAAGGCCGCACCATCCGCTTACCGATCCACATTACCGAAAAGCTCAACAAAATTAAAAAAGCTCAGCGCCAACTTGCTCAACAGCTTGGTCGCGCGGCCACGGCTGCTGAATTGGCATCCGAGTTAGAGTTGACTCCCAAACAGATTCGCGAATATCTCGATCGCGCGCGCCTGCCACTTTCCCTGGACTTGCGCGTGGGAGACAATCAAGATACAGAGTTGGGCGATTTGTTGGAAGATACGGGTACTACCCCGGAAGATTTTGCCCTGCAATCTTCCCTGCGGACTGACTTAGACCAGCTAATGGCGGAACTGACTCAGCAACAGCGAGAAGTGCTCGCCTTGCGGTTCGGTTTAGAAGACGGGCAAACCCTAACTTTGGCAAAAATAGGCGATCGTCTCAACATCAGTCGGGAACGAGTGCGGCAAATAGAACGGGAAGCTTTGACCAAACTCCGCAAGCGCAAGCAAGATATCAACGATTATCTAGCCAGCTAGGTAGATTGGGGATTGGCGATCGGGGTCTCCCCCTTGCAATCCCCAATCTAAAATCGTAAAAACCGCCGCTTTTAATTCGGTTGTGCCCACTTGGTTGCTATGATTGTCCTGCTACATTAGTAATTACTTAGTAATAAAGATCAGCAGCGATCAGATAAGGGTTATTTAATTTAACCGCCCGCGTCTAACATAACAAGCTGTGTCTGAAACGGAGGTACTCGTGAGCAACTCATCTAATAAATCCCCAGAATTCTTTGAAGAAGACGGAGAAAATGCCAACTTATTATGGCAATACGTGCAGTCAATGGCTCCCGACACAGTTTCTCAGTTGTCTAAGCCGACTTCTCACGAAGTGTTTCAAGTAATGGAACGAAATATTGTTGGACTATTGGGGAATTTGCCTTCGGAACACTTCGGGGTGACAGTGACTACCAGTCGCGAACATTTGGGTAGATTGCTCGCCTCGGCTATGATTAGCGGTTATTTTCTCAAAAATGCCGAACAGCGAATGACTTTTGAAAAGTCCATACAAGCCAGTGAGAGACATGGCTCGGACGATTAGTAGATTCTTAACATTTAAGTGATCCAAGTGTCAAGCCCCCCCTCGCAAGATGGGGGCTTAATATTTTAGATTTTAGATTTTAGATTTTAGATTTTAGAGGGTTGATTTTAGATTAAATAATTGAATAATTATTGATATTATTCTTACATTCCCAATTCCCCATTCCCCATTCCCCATTCCTAATTAATATGTCTCTTCCTCCTGTTGCCCACAAAGTTATCGGCGTTGCTGCAATCTGGAACGATCGCCAACAAATTTTGATTGACAAGCGCCGACAACATGGACTGCACGGGGGTTTCTGGGAGTTTCCGGGCGGAAAAATAGAGCCTGGGGAAACAATCGAAGCTTGCATAAAACGGGAAATTATGGAGGAGTTGGGGATTGTCGTAGAAGTTGGCGATCGCTTGATTACAATTGACCACGACTACACTAAATTTACAGTTAGATTATACGTGCACCACTGCCGCCACGTCAGCGGTGAACCGCAAATGATCGAATGCGATGAAATTCGCTGGGTGACACTCGACGAAATTGACCAATTTACTTTTCCCAAGGCAAACGCACAGATTATTGCTGCACTGCGGAAAATTTGAGCTGTAATATAAAATTCGGTTGCTACTGAACAACTGACAAATGACAGCTAACTTTTATTTTTGGACGGGCAGAGTAAAGTGAAAACAACTGCCTCTATCGGGTACGGAGTCTACCCAAATTTGACCGTAGTGCGCGCGGATGATGCCTTGACACAGAGACAGCCCAATGCCGTAACCGTCTTTTGATTTATCTCGCTGCAACCGAAAGCTGTCTTCAAAAATGCTCGCGCAATCTTCTTCAGGAATTCCCGGCCCGCTGTTGCAAATGCTGACTTGAACTTTGTAAGCGGTGCGGTGGAGAATGGACAGATTAACCGTTCCTTGGTCTGGGGTGTACTTGCTGGCGTTGTCAAGCAGGTTGACTATGACTTGTTTGATGCGATCGGGATCGGCATAAACCAAGGGCAAATCTGTGGGAATGTCTGTTTCTATGTTCAGACTTTTCGCCTGAAATTTGTCTTGAAATTGCCCTATTACATCTTGACAAATCGCTCCCAGTTCGATTCTTTTGGGTTCAATGTGGAGTTGAGCGTTTGTACCCCGGGCTGCTTGCAGGATATCTGTAATCATACGATCGACAATTCGGATTTGGCGCCGGGCTTGTTTCATCAAATGAGCCGCCAGACTCGGTGTCAAACGTGACTTTTCCCCCTCTTTCACCTTCTGACTTGACTCCAAAGTCTCCAAAGCCAAAGATGCGGCAGTCAACGGATTACGCAAGTCGTGAGCTAGCATCGCAATAATCCGGTCTTTCAACTGCAACTGCTCTTGCAAGTGTTCTTTTTCCTGTTTGAGGCGAAAAACTTCATCAGAAAGCTGCACAAGTTCGGCCGCGCAAGCAACGGAATAGATGGGTTTTGCGTCAGTCAGGGTTTCCGCAATAGCTGCGGCCGACTGCTGCCCAGGTGTGTATTCGTCTACAGAACGCTTCCAGCGGGGCCACCAGTGTTCGAGTTGGGCGATTAAATTGCTGCCGGCGAGAGTTTGTCGCGGATCGGGATGAATTTTGAGCAGCGAGGGAGTGGCTACAAGTTTAAAGTGTTCGGCTAAATCGGGCTGTTCTCCTACGTCGATGATTTGAAGCTCAAAGTCGCACTCTGCCTTCAAATCCTTTAGGGACTTGCGGATGTGTCTGGTCTGTTCCCTGGAAGAGGGACGCTTGTCTACGAACAGCAAAAGCTGTAAAAGCGGTGCGGGATTTACCGGCTGTTCGGGAGAACAGTCAGTGCCGCTGGTGCCGAGTGTTGGATGGACGCTGTTGAGCTTTTCGATCGGGTGAAAATAATTGAGCATTGCCGAGCCGAGTTATTTCACTTCTACTTTAATTTAATACTTACTTTAGATTTATGCTATTGTCCGATAATTTCATTACAGGCGGGCCGATGATATTTTTGAGATGGAAGAAAAATGAGTCGCTGCGGGTGGTGGTTCAAGTGGCGGCCGCCTTTTTTGTGCTGTGCCTGTTGCTGACGCTGCACCGCTACTACAGCTTTTACGCTACTTACGACCAAGGCATTTTCAATCAACTTTTTTGGAACGGCACTCGGGGTCACTTGTTTGAGAGTTCCCTCTCTTCGGCTTTGTCCACTAATGTGGTTCACCAAAACCAGCTCCCGGAAGTATCTTACTACCGGTTGGGGCAGCATTTCACCCCGGCGCTAATGCTGTGGCTGCCAATTTACTCGCTGTTTCCCTCGCCCGTCACTTTGACGGTGTTGCAGGTGACTTTAATTACGGCGGCTGGAGGAGTGCTCTATGCTCTCGCCAGACACTATCTGGAACCCCGGCTGTCGGCGACAATTGTTGTGAGCTATTACTGCGCTAACGCGGTCATCGGCCCGACTATGGGCAATTTTCACGATGTTTGTCAAATTCCGCTGTATGTCTTTGGCTTGCTGCTGGCGATGGAGAAGCGCTGGTGGCCCTTGTTTGGGATTCTGGCAACTTTAATTTTGGCCGTGCGAGAAGATGGGGGAGTTGTTTTATTTGGCGTCGGAGTTTACCTGATTTTGAGCCGGCGCTACCCTCGGACTGGTTTGGCTGTCTGCATACTCAGTTTTGGTTATATGATCGTCCTGACCAATCTGATTATGCCTTTGTTTTCTGCTGATATATCCCAGCGGTTTATGATGGAGCGCTTCGGTCAATATGCCGAGGGAGATGAAGCTTCTACTCTAGAAATTATTTGGGGAATGGTGAGTAATCCCGGACGGTTGGTAGCTCAGTTATTTACGCCGTTTTTTGGTAAGATTAGATACCTGCTTGGCCAGTGGTTGCCATTAGCTTTAGTGCCAGCTTTCGCACCTGCGTCTTGGATGATAGCTGGATTTCCGCTGCTGAAGCTATTTTTAGCAAAAGGAGAGTCGGTGCTGGCGATTAATATTCGCTATGCGATGACTGTGGTTCCAGGGCTTTTTTATGGGGCGATTCTGTGGTGGGCCCAGCGTCAAAAGGAAGAAGATAGAATGGTGAGAGAGGAAAGAATGTTTTTGCGTTTTCCTTCTGCTTTATTTCCTCTCCCTTCTTCTTCAAAGTTTCGCCGCTTTTGGGCGTTTTGCATCTGTTTGTCGCTATTTTTTACCTTCACTTCTAACCCAAATCGGACTTTTTCTTTGATTTTGCCCGATGCGATCGATCCTTGGGTGCAGGTTCCTCTCGTCAGACAATGGCAGCACGTTTTGCAAGTGCGACCGCTATTGGCTCAAATTCCTGCTGATGCTAGCGTGGCAGCGACGAATACTATTGTGCCGATTTTGTCAAGCAGGCGGGAAATTCTCAGGTTTCCGATGTTGGAACTCCGCAATGATGCGGGGAAGGCAGTGAAGATGCAATATGTAATTGCCGATTTGTGGCAGTTGCAGCAGTATCAGGCTGCGTTTCGCGCGGAACGGGGACAGTTGCGGGAGATCGTACCGGCGATCGATCGAATGTCCAAATCTGGAGAGTACGGCATTGTTGGCTTTGAAGACGGCGCGATTTTGATGCGTCAGGGTGCTGTTTCTAATTCTGCATCAGTTGCTGCTTGGACTCGTTTTCGGCGCGAATTGGAGCCGATTTTGAAGAAACAGTAAGCGGGTAGGCGCGATCGCCATTGCTGCCCTCAGTGGCTCAAATCTTGAGGAAACCTGTTTTTTTCAGGTAATGGCGATCGAGCAATTTCCTGCAAAAACCAGGTTTAGCCATGATTTTCTGTCTTTGTTGCTGCCAAAAGTCAGGCATTCGGCATCAACTTGCGCTCAACTTAAATTTAAGGGTGATAATTATACAATAAATCTGTTAATCCTAAACATTAAGTTATATAAAAAATTTGGAGGAAGAAAGATGAAAATTTTGGTATTGGCATGGGAGTTTCCTCCCAGAATCGTAGGCGGTATCGCCCGCCACGTATCAGAACTATATCCAGAATTGGTGAAGCTGGGACACGAAATTCACTTAATTACAGTAGAGTTCGGCCACGCGCCGATGTACGAAGTGGTGGAAGGAATACGTGTGCATCGGGTGGTGGTGGGGCACGCTAGGGACTTTTTTCACTGGGTGGCGAACCTTAACCAAAGCATGGGCTACCAAGGCGGGAAACTGATGCTTGAGGAAGGCCCCTTTGATATCATCCACGCTCACGATTGGCTAGTGGGAGATGCGGCGATCGCCCTCAAGCATACCTTTAAAGTACCGCTAATTACCACCATCCACGCCACCGAATACGGGCGCTTCAACGGCATCCACAATGAAGGGCAGCGCTACATTAACGCCAAGGAAAACGACCTCGCTTACAATTCTTGGCGGGTAATTGTTTGCAGTGATTATATGCGGCGGGAAGCCGAACGGGTACTAGCGACTCCGTGGAACAAAATAGAGGTAATTTACAACGGAATTAGACCAGATAAAAAGCCCCGATGGCACGAATTTGACGCGATGAACTTCCGTCGTCAGTTTGCTGCAGACGACGAAAAAATAGTTTATTATGTAGGAAGAATTAGCTACGAAAAAGGTATTTCTGTATTTCTAAATGCAGCACCTAAAGTAATTTGGGAAATGGGGGGGAAAGCGAAAATTGTAATTGTTGGCGGCGGCAATACAGACCATCTAAAACATTTAGCTTGGCATTTAGGAATTTGGAATAAGTGTTATTTTACTGGGTTCATGTTTGAGGAACATCTCGACAAATTTCAGACGGTGGCTGACTGCGCGGTTTTCCCCAGTCTTTACGAACCTTTTGGGATTGTAGCGTTAGAAAGCTTTGCTGCAAGAGTGCCTGTGGTGGTTTCGGATGCGGGCGGACTTCCAGAGGTGGTGCTGCACACTAAAACTGGCGTTGTTACTGAGGCAAACAATCGGGATTCTTTGGCCTGGGGAATTTTGGAGGTTTTGAAAAATCCGGGTTACGCGCAGTGGTTGGTTGACAATGCTTATCAAGATTTGGAACGCCGGTTTAGTTGGCCGAAGTTGGCGATAGAAACCCAGTGGGTTTATGAACGGGTGGTGGAGGAAAGGGCTGAGGTTGATTGGTAAGAATGCTCTTTTTTGACAGTTGACAGTTGACGGTTGACAGTTGACAGTTGACAGTTGACAGTTGACAGTGAGTCGAATATCAACTTTTTTGGGGCAAATCTTAAGAATTTGTAACACAATGATAGAGACACTCGAACTTACTTTGAGTGCACTCATAAGATTTAAAGGGAATTCGCATCTTGAATATTTTTAGGGAAATCGATCCCCAACCCAGACGCAGCTTACTGATTTTATTCACCGCAGGGCTGCTATTCTGGTCGAGTTTGGCTTCGCTACTGCCAACTTTGCCGCTGTACGTTCAATTTGTGGGCGGCACAAAACAGCAAATTGGCTTTGTGATGGGTGCATTTGCGATCGGACTTTTGCTATCGAGGCCGCAGTTAGGTAAAATAGCCGACAGCAGGGGTCGAAAACAAGTTTTGCTTCTAGGTGCGTCCGTCGCTGCGATCGCCCCTTTGGGCTACCTGTTAGCTCAATCTATCCCCTTACTGTTACTTCTTCGCGCTTTTCACGGTATTAGCATCGCCGCTTTTACCACAGCTTACAGCGCTTTGGTAACAGATTTGTCGCCACCAGGAAAGCGGGGCGAATTAATCGGTAACATGAGTTTGGTAAGTCCTATTGGTCTAGCATTTGGCCCGGCTATTGGCGGATTTGTGCAAGCTGGGGTTGGTTATACTCCTTTGTTTGCGATGTCGGCAGTTTTCGCTGCAATAAGTGTATTTTTTACCTGCCAAATTGCGGAACCTAATTTTGCCGATTTAACAAAATCGGACTCGCTATCGGAGGACAAAAATAGCCAAAAATACTGGAAAATGCTCTGGAATCCGAGAGTGCGGATTCCGGCTTTAGTGTTATTGGTGGTTGGTTTGGTATTCGGAACTTTGAGCACTTTTATGCCTTTGTTTATCCAAGAAACCAAGGCTAATTTCAATCCGGGATTATTTTATTCTACGGCAGCTATCGCCAGTTTCGGTATGCGGTTAGTCACGGGACGGGCTTCGGACAAATACGGCCGCGGCTTGTTTATTTCTGGCGGCTTAATCTGTTATGCCCTATCTATGTTATTGTTGTATTTTGCTAACAACACCAGTGCTTTTTTAATAGCAGCTTTGGTTGAAGGTTGCGCGGGCGGTACGGTTTTGCCGATGATGGTAGCGCTGATGTCGGACAGGTGCGAACCTCATGAAAGGGGCCGCTTGTTTTCGCTTTGTATTGGCGGATTTGATTTAGGCATTGCGATTGCTGGGCCGACTTTAGGCTTTGTGGCTGAACAAGTTGGCTACAGAAATATGTTTGGTTTTGCTGCTGGCCTCGCTGGCTTGGCTTTGCTGATTTTTATTACTCAGTCTAGCAAGGGCTTGTCTAATTCGATGAAGTTTGCGATCGGTCGAGGCAAAGATGTTTATGCTTTGAATCGATGATAAGCTGTTACGCATTTAAATTGGAAAATCTGGACAGGCTAGAAGCCCGTCCCACAAGAGTTTTATTGATTTTTGACACACAGTTTAAATGTAGAACAGCTTATAACAGAAGCAAGAAGGAAGAGGCAATCATGGGACTTACCAAAAAACCCGGTTTCTCCCAAAAATCGTGAATCTATGCGACAGATATTGAGGCAGAAACCGGGTTTTTGTTCCCGCGCTGCATTCTGAAAAACAGGCAAGATGCCTGTTCCACAAAGATTAAAAAAGTTCTGAGTTTTAAATCGTGAGTTGAATTAATTTCTTAATTCAAAACTCAAAACTCAGAACTCAGAACTCACAGCTTATAACGTTTTTAAATGGGCTTGGAGGGATTCGAACCCCCGACCTCATGGTTCGTAGCCATGCACTCTATCCAACTAAGCTACAAGCCCCTGTTGAGTTAAGATTTAATCTAAAATTGATTAAGTTCTTTTCTCACAGAATCTAACAGTAACACCATTACCAAAAAAATGCAAGACCTTTCGCAAACTTTTTCTAAATTGCCCGATCGCACACAGCTAACTCACCTCAACAACAGCGGGGAAGCCCAAATGGTGGACGTTTCGGCGAAGGTGCCGACTGTTCGGCAAGCTGTGGCTGCTGCCAGGGTGCGGATGCTGCCGGAGACGTTTGCGGCGATTGAAGCGGGGAATGCGCCGAAAGGTGATGTGTTGGGCACTGCAAGGCTGGCTGGAATTATGGCGGCGAAACAGACGGCACATTTGATTCCTCTGTGTCACCCTCTGCCGCTGAGTAGCGTGGAGGTGCAGGTGATGCCGGATGCTGGGTTGCCGGGGTATCAAATTCGGGCGACGGTGAAAATTAAGGCGGAAACTGGGGTGGAAATGGAGGCGCTGACGGCGGTTTCGGTGGCGGCGCTGACTTTGTATGATATGGCGAAAGGATTGGAAAAGTCGATCGCCATTGAGTCGATTCGACTGGTGAGTAAAAGTGGTGGCAAGTCTGGAGACTATGAAAATGTAGAGGCATAATACCAATTTCATAAAGTAGCGCTAGATATTACCCCCCCAACCCCCCCTTATTAAGGGGGGGCTAAGACTTCATCCATAGCACATCTTTAGAAAAATGGTATAAGTTTCCAGCCGAAAGAGGGATGCAGCATTCAAAAAGCTGCACTTATGATTAAAATAGGCACTGAACTACTATCAAGTGAAAAACTATGCCTCCTCGTTGGCCCCGCAAACCCGATCGCAATGATCCAGAGTATCGCCGTTTAGATGACCGGATGAATTTTGCTATCCACGTCGGTCTTTTTTCTGCTACCAATTCTGGTTTATGGTTTGTTCACAATTTGCAAAAGGCTGATTGGCCTTGGGCAATTTCGGTAACGGGTGGATGGGCTCTAGTAGTTTTGGCCCACGCGATTTACCATTTTGCCATCGCCGATTATTCGCCCCTCACCAAAGATTCTGGCTGAAGGCAGTTGGCGGCGATTTGTTAAGTCTTTTGATTGATAACAAATAACTTTGTGCTTTTTTGATATGGCTAATACTACACAGGCGATCGAATCTTTAGCAGCCGAAATCGGCGAAAATGTCTACATTGACATTGCCAAATGGCATTTGTATCTCAATGATGCCCACCTGCATACAGTTGTTGCCCAACAACTTTATTCGATGCTGGAAGATGGGAAGTTAGATGCTGACAAAGTTGGACAAGTTTTGCAAGGAATTCCAGTCAAGTTGGGCGGCGGCAAGCGGGAAGTGCCGCTTGCCGATTTGATTCCGATGCAGTGTCAAGTTCAGTTGATGGATGTGCTTGAGGAATTTCAGCGGAAGATGTAGTAAAGGGCGATCGCCTTTTTTGGTCTTTTTGTACCGAAGGGCGATCGCGCTTTTTTTCCTTTCCTAAACCAGCATGAAATTAGCCGATGTTATCGCATCCGCACTCACTCCAACCATCACACCTAACTGCTCCCCTGTCAAGAGATTCTTAATAATAGTTCCCTGAGTATTTTGAGTTATTTCTAACTGACCAAAACTCAACCCACCGCTTAATCCAATCAAATCTTGACCCAGAGTAAAATCAGCGATAATATCAAATCCTTCACCAGCTTTTAAGGCAAAGATATCGTTGCCGCTACCGCCAATCAAACTATCATTTCCCATGCCTCCATCCAGGAGATCGTTGCCTTTGCCACCAGTGAGAGTATCGTTGTCTGCGCCTCCCAAAAGAGTATCATTTCCGGCACACCCTCCCAGGATATCTGCTCCTTCGTCACCGTTGATTAAGTCATTGCCTTCACCGCCACAGATAGTATCCGAACCTAACTGTCCAAACAGATTGTCATCACCTTGACTGCCAAGCAGGATGTCGTTACCTTTGCCTCCATATAAGGTGTCATTATCCTTACCACCATCGATGAAGTCATCATCTTTGTTGCCATAAATGATGTCAATACCTTCGCGGCCATGTAAGAAGTCATTGCCTTTGCCTCCGAAGATTAAATCGTTGCCAGACTCGCCAAGGATGATGTCGCTTCCTTCATCTCCGTAGAGAGTATCTTCATCTTTGCCTCCGGCGATGAAGTCATTGCCTTGGTTGCCATTAATAATGTCATTATCCGCACCGCCGTATAGGTTGTCATCCCCGGATTTGCCCTCGAATATGTTGGCAGCATCGCTACCTAGTAATTCATCGTTTTGGGCAGTGCCTATTTGAATGTCGGATGCGTCGAGTATGGTGTTTTCAACTGAGTTGGGTCGGTTTAAGTTGGGATAGGTAATTTGGTCGCAGATGCACTCATCGTCTGAGAGGTTATTAGTTGTTGGCGTGGGAGTTGCTGTTTCCGATGGTGTCGGTGTTTCCGACGCTGTTTCCGATGTTGTCGGTGTTTCCGAGGCTGTTTCTGATGGGGTCGGGGCGATCGGTGTTGGTGTGACGGGTGTGGTGCCAGTGTCAGTGCCGGTTTCGGTAGAGTCCTCCGAGCCATATTGTACGTTTTTGACAGTCAGGGGGCTTTCAACATTCGCCTCTGCAATCATCTTGTCAAGAGCAGCATCGGTGTTTTCAGCAAGCGCCTCCTCAATGTTCTTCGTACCAGCCCCCACTTGCTGGAGGTCTTTAGCCACCTCAGCTAACATCGCCTTTTCCACTTGAGCGAGGCGAAGCGCCGCCTCTGCGATCGAGATATTACTGGCTGCAATATCGCTGATGCGCTGATTGCCAGCAGCAATGATTTTTGCCACATTGCCTGCTAGACTGGCAACTTCTGGCTTTTGCACGCTTTGGGCAACTGACTCAATCAACTTCTGCAACAGAGCCTGATCGCTCAAGTTTACAGGAGTTCCCGGCTCTACAACCTTCGATAACTCGCCAATGACCTTTGTGGCAATCTCCACCTTAGAAAGATTGGAAGCACTGGCAAATAAATTGGTCACCAAGACAATTGCAACTTGAACCTGAACGTGCGGGCTGTAGATAATTAACCCAGTAAGTTCATTGTCCCGCATCGCTTCGATCGCATCGTAATTACCCAAGTCAACATCTGCCGGAATTCCCAAAGCCGCCTGCACCTTGGCTTGAGCCTCTTCTGCATCCATTCCTTTGCGCTCTAACTCGCTGACCAAGGTCGTAAGCGGAGTGATGGTCGTACCTTCAGAAGCAAACAGGGGCGTTTCCAGAGGCAAATTCGTGGCAGTATTGATGCCACCAATTCCCACCACCCGGCCCTCTTCCGGGTCTAGGAAACCGCTTTGGTTGGTATCGAAATTAGGGACAAAAATATCTAAATCATAGGTACCGTCAGCGTTAGTAATCGTAAAGGGTTCGTCGGGATCTAGAATTCCATTAAAGTTGCCATCAAAGAAAACCTCACCCCCAGTCACTTCACTGTTAAACAGCTTTCCAAAGAATTTACCGACAGCTTTGCCTGCCTTGACGACTGGCTTCACACTACTGGCAACACTCTGAATGGTATTCTTAATAGTCGTTTTAGGACCCTGGCTAATCAGGTTGAAGGGTAGACTAAGCGCCGAACCCACAAATTTTCTGCCAGCGTTAGCTAACGTGTTGATCGGTGCCAAGATGGGAGCCGGAATAAATTTTTTGATAACAGGGTTCTCTGTTAGGGCAATGCCTAAGTTGAAAGCCCTGTAAGCTGGATTAAAATTCAAATTTGTCTTGACGGCAGCCTCAGCAAACCCTTTAACTGTAAAGGATTTTGGCAGAACTGGAAAGGGAACAAACACATTGAACAAGCTGGGAGATTTCGATGTCCCTTGGGGGGCGGTGGAGTTTCCAGTTTCCCAACCAAATTTTGCCAGTGGGAAAGTTGCCAGGTTGTTCTGGTACAGGGTTGTCTTTAACGGCCCAATACCTGCTGTGGCTCGAATATCCAACGAACCATTAATTGTGCCGGAAACTGAATTGATGATATTCCAAGGTTGGGCGGTGTTGAGGACAGTATCTATCTCGGAAGCCCGCAATTTCCCATCGCTTCTACCTTCTCGCTCTCCAACATCTCGCAAATCGACGTTGACATTTCCCTTGATTCCGCCCAGGATGTAAAAATCGGCTACCTTAATATCTGGGCCAGCTTTGGCAGCGATATTTGCGGAGATTGTCAGTTCGGGAACGTCTTGGCCAGTTCCGTCAGCGTTCTTGCGATCGCTGACATAAAAGCCATCTCTTAACAATTGGATTTTATCCGAGGCGTAGTTCGTTGCTTTCCACTGTTGCAGTCCGTAGGTGTCATAGCCAAATTTTAGGTCAGCCTTTGCTTTCAAGTTTCCTTCAAAGCCTACACTCACCGGTGGGAAAGGAGGCAGAGGCTTTGTAATATTTATCGGCACATCCAAATCCAGATTGTCCAAATTCAGGGTCACAATTGGGACATCTGGTTTGCCTAAAAGTAGCTGGATGGCTGTTTCTGGCTTAGTGATAATTGGCACGTCCAGTCCATCAACCACCTCTAAGGCTGTCAGAAGTGCGGCAGCTTTCGGATTTTTTTTCTTAAGCTCTTCCTTGCCTATTTCAACGATAGCTTTAGCCTGCGGAGATGTTTTCTCGAACTCTTCTATCCGTTTTAACGGGTTGTAATTATCTAGCTTAAAAGAGCCGAGATCCATCAAAATAGTCTCATTGTTTTTGATGGAATCGTTAACCAGCTTAGTCACCCGGTCTAACTTGACGATTGTTTCTATGAAGCCAGTGGATATTGGTCGGCCTGACAAACTGGAAAGGGTAGATACCATTTCGATGACACTGACCCGCTTCCGGTTGCCATCTATATCCTTAAACAAATTCTCCAGCCCGATTTTGGAAAATATCTGCGTGTCCGCATTCAGGAAATCAATAACTGGCCGAAAGGGTTTAAGAACCTGGTCAACCTTAGTGAAAACAGGTTGGGCAATGCCGGTTATAAATTCGCCAAAATCCAGTTTTGCATTATTGACCTCAACATTGGGTATGCTAGCAGAACTGACGGATTTACCGTTGACGTAATCAGCTTTTGGAAACCCGAACTTCATCTCGAAGACCAAGTTGGGGAATGCTTTGCTGACCACATTTGTCCGGCCTTTCAGGCTCAGATCCCCACTGGTGGAGAATGTAGACTGTGATAAGTTTTGCGGGTTGTAGGAACTATTGAGTTCTGCCTCGGTCAGGCGATCGCCATCATTGATACCTCCCAGATTATCTAAGTCATTCAGCTTGAGCTGATATGTGCCCCCAATTTTAGTGCGCTTGCCTTCGGTGGTATTTTCGTTGAGGGTGGCTGGGAAAAATCCTAGTTTTGCAGAAGTCTTGAACGAGTCATTTAGACCAAACCCCAGGTTAGTCGTCAGATTCGTTTTGGTCGTATCGATATAGTTGCCAAAAGTTTTGCTGTTACCCAGGCTGAAGTTTAACTGATAATCGAGGTTGGCATTCCCATTACCATCGGCGTTAAAGCCAAGGGCAGGCATTCCTATATCTTTGAGGACGTTAACTGTACCGAGTTGATATTTCCGGCCTACTGCAATATCCCAGGTGCTTTCCTCGTTAGTCGTATTCTTTTGAACCCTAATGTTGAAGTTAGTTCCTAGAGAACTCCGCAGGTTTGTTTGTAACTGCTCGGCCGTTAAATCACTACCTGTTTTGAGCGCATTAACCAGGCCATTTTTGAAGCTACCAATAAAATCTTGATTGAGGTTCTGGAAGGGGCCGATGATGGGAAGCTTAATACTTTCCTGTTCTTTTTTAAGAATTTCATCCAGCTTGGTTAATCCCGTTTCTACAAGGGAAAAAACCTTAGTATCAGCGGCGACAGCAGTGGTGAAATTCCAAGCAGTTGCACCTGTAGTACCGGCATAATTGTTGCCAGCTAAATCTTTAATCGCACCGCTGGCAATTTCAACGTAGTAATCAGTACCAGGCGCTAAATCTGCTGTGGGATTAACGGTGACTGTACTACCAGTAACAGTGACATTGACCGCTGTGACATTGATAGTTTCTACAACTGAGTTGTCGGAGACTTTCTTGATGACAATATTGCCAGTGCCTTTTTGTACGGCTTCACTCAAGGTGACGACTAAATCAGCAGCAACTGCAACACTGGTGGCGTTGTCTGCGGGGGTGAAAGTGGCTGTGGGGGCTGTGGTATCAGCGGCGACAGCAGTGGTGAAATTCCAAGCAGTTGCCCCTGTAGTACCGGCATAATTGTTGCCCGCTAAGTCTTTAATTGCACCAGCAGCAATTTCAACGTAGTAATCAGTACCAGGCGCTAAATCTGCTGTGGGATTAACGGTGACGGTACTACCGCTAACGGTGACATTTGTTGAGGTAACATCAATGGTTTCTACAACTGAGTTGTCGGAGACTTTCTTGATGACAATGTTGCCTGTACCTTTGGCAACAGCTTCACTCAAGGTGACGACTAGATCCGCACCGACGGCGACAGCAGTAGCGTTATCTGCGGGGGTGAAACTGGCAGCGGTGGGGGCTGTGGTATCAACGGCAGCAGCAGTGCTGAAATTCCAAGCAGTTGCGCCTGTAGTACCGGCATAATTGTTACCTGCTAAGTCTTTAATTGCACCGCTGGCAATTTCAACGTAGTAATCAGTACCTTGCGCTAAATCTGCCGTGGGATTAACTGTGACTGTACTACCGCTAACCGTGACATTTGTTGAGGTAACATCAATGGTTTCTACAACTGAGTTGTCGGAGACTTTCTTGATGACAATATTGCCGATGCCTTTTTGTACGGCTTCACTCAAGGTGACGACTAAATCAGCAGCAACTGCAACACTGGTGGCATTGTCTGCGGGGGTGAAAGTGGCTGTGGGGGCTGTGGTATCAACGGCAGCCGCAGTGGTGAAATTCCAAGCAGTTGCGCCTGTAGTACCGGCATAATTATTACCAGCTAAGTCTTTAATTGCACCGCTGGCAATTTCAACGTAGTAATCAGTACCAGGCGCTAAATCTGCTGTGGGATTAACGGTGACGGTACTACCGCTAACGGTGACATTTGTTGAGGTGACATCAATGGTTTCCACCACTGAGTTATCCGATACTTTCTTTATGACAATATTGCCAGTGCCTTTTTGTACGGCTTCACTCAATGTGACGACTAAATCAGCAGCAACTGCAACACTGGTGGCGTTGTCTGCGGGGGTGAAAGTGGCTGTGGGGGCTGTGGTATCAACGGCAGCAGCAGTGCTGAAATTCCAAGCAGTTGCGCCTGTAGTACCGGCATAATTGTTGCCTCCTAAGTTTTTAATCGCACCGGCAGCAATTTCAACGTAGTAATCAGTACCGGCAGCTAAATCTGCCGTGGGATTAACGGTGACTGTACTACCGCTAACCGTGACATTTGTGGAAGTAACATCAATGGTTTCTACAACTGAGTTGTCGGAGACTTTCTTGATGACAATATTGCCGATGCCTTTTTGTACGGCTTCACTCAATGTGACAACTAAATCAGCAGCAACTGCAACACTGGTGGCGTTATCGGCTGGGGTGAAACTGCTGGCTGTGGGCGCTGTACCATCAAGGCCGTTACCTTGAATGGTAAAGGTATAAGTAGATTCGTCGAGATCGTTGCTGGAAATATTAATTCGTGCGGTGCGAGTGCCGATAGCCGAAGGTTGGAAAGTAATTTCAAATGGGGTAGCTTGACTGGCACTAATAGTGTTGGCTGGTAATGTCTTGACGGTAAAATCACTGGCATTGGCCCCTGTAATGGTGACTACAGGCGTACCCGATAACGTCAAATTACTAGAACCCAAATTTTCAATGCTAAAGGTGCGAACTAGCGGGCTACCAACTGGGGTATCAGCAAAAGCAGTGCCATCAATTGTCGTGGGTGTAATATCTTGATTGGCGATGGAAGTACCATTGCCTTTGAGATCAATTTCCGGCGGGTTAATGAAGAAAGCTAAATCATTAGAGGCATTGGCATTGCCGTAGTTGAAAATATAGTTCCCACCCCCATAAGGGTTGGTATTCGAGAAAGAGAATGTACCTGTTCCCTCAAAAATAACGGAGTAGGTTTGCCCACTGGTAGCCGAATAAGGAGTGTCTAATTTAACTGTTTTCCAACCCATGCCCGATGGGAGTGATATGCTCTGTTGATAGGTAGGAGTACCTTTGTTCCCGCCAGCACCGCTGCCATTACTGCTGTTGTAAATCAATAAATTGCCAGTAAAAGCACCTCCGGTATAAACCGCAATCTCGCTAATTGTTCCATTCTCAGAAGCTGTGAAGCTCTGTCCCTGATGACTGGTATTAGCACTACCGTTTTGGGTTAATTGCGGGATAGGAGGAATCGGCAGCGTCGAAGCGGTGAGGGTTGTGAAGTTCCAACTGGTTGGCCCTGTAATCCCGGCATAATTGTTACCAGCCGAGTCTTTAATCGCCCCGCTAGCAATTTCTACATAGTATTCGGTACTTGGTGCGAGGTCAGCGGTAGGATTAATGGTGACAGTAGAACCACTGACGGTGACGTTGGCTGAGGTGACATCAATAGTTTCTACAACCGAGTTGTCGGAGACTTTCTTGATGACAATATTGCCAGTGCCTTTTTGTACGGCTTCACTCAAGGTGACGACTAAATCAGCAGCAACTGCAATATTAGTGGCGTTGTCTGCAGGGGTGAAACTGGCTGCTGTCGGTGGTGTGGTGTCAGCTACGGTGCTGAAATTCCAAGCAGTTGGGTCTACAAGGCCGGCATAATTGTTACCTGCTAAGTCTTTAATTGCACCAGCGGCAATTTCAACGTAGTAATCTGTACCCTCAACTAAATTTGCTGTGGGATTGACGGTGACGCTACTGCCAGTAACGGTGACATTTGCTGAGGTGACATCAATGGTTTCTACCACTGAGTTGTCGGAGACTTTCTTGATGACAATGTTGCCAGTGCCTTTTTGTACGGCTTCACTCAAGGTGACGACTAAATCAGCAGCAACTGCAACACCTGTGGCGTTATCTGCGGGGGTGAAACTGGCGGCTGTGGGGGCTGTGGTGTCAGCTACGGTGGTGAAATTCCAAGCAGTTGCACCTGTGGTGCCGGCGTAATTGTTACCTGCTAAGTCTTTAATTGCACCAGCGGCAATTTCAACGTAGTAATCTGTACCCTCAACTAAATTTGCTGTGGGATTAATGGTGACGCTACTGCCAGTAACTGTGACGTTAGCTGAGGTGACATCAATAGTTTCAACAACTGAGTTGTCGGAGACTTTCTTGATGACAATATTGCCAGTGCCTTTTTGTACGGCTTCACTCAAGGTGACGACTAAATCAGCAGCAACTGCAATATTAGTGGCGTTGTCTGCAGGGGTGAAACTGGCTGCTGTCGGTGGTGTGGTGTCAGCTACGGTGCTGAAATTCCAAGCAGTTGGGTCTACAAGGCCGGCATAATTGTTACCTGCTAAGTCTTTAATTGCACCAGCGGCAATTTCAACGTAGTAATCTGTACCCTCAACTAAATTTGCTGTGGGATTAATGGTGACGCTACTGCCAGCAACTGTGACATTTGCTGATGTGACATCAATGGTTTCTACAACTGAGTTGTCGGAGACTTTCTTGATGACAATATTGCCGATGCCTTTTTGTACGGCTTCACTCAAGGTGACGACTAAATCAGCAGCAACTGCAATATTAGTGGCGTTGTCTGCAGGGGTGAAACTGGCGGCTGTCGGCGCTGTGGTGTCAGCTACGGTAATCGTTCCATAGGTATTACTATTATCAGTAGCAGTGGTACTGGCATTTGTGGCAGAATTACTACTGTAGGTCACTCCTGATGCTGTTACGGTTGCACCAGCGTTCACGAAAATAGCACCGCTTTTACCCTGACCGGGCTGAGCGCTAAATCCGCCCGCACCTCCAGTGGCGCTGTTGTTATTAAACGTGGCATTCGTTAGCACCAGAGAACCATTGCGAAGGAAAATGGCTCCGCCTAATCCAGCTCCGCCGCCACCGCCAGCGTCGTAACCATTGCCGCCGAAACTGCCTCCTAAGCCACCGCCGGTATTCCCGCTACCACCACCACCACCAAAGCCACCATTACCACCAAGGCCGTAGGTAGAACCGTTAGCAGCAACGCCCGCATTACCACCACCCCCACCGAATCCTCCAGAACCGCCTTGACCCGATACACCGCTAAACTGGCTAGCACCACCGGCACCGCCGCCACCAAAGTCACCTCCTTGACCGCCGTTGGTACCATTAGCATTGACAGCACTGAGGCCACCGCCGCCACCCCCACCGAACCCTCCGTTGCTAGCAACTCCACTATTGCTGGTTGTGCCGCCCGTGCCGCCGGTGTTACCAAAGAAGCTACTGCCACCACCGGTACCCCCACCAGTGGTGCCATTAGTCCCAATGTCACTAAATCCGCCGCCACCACCCCCACCACCAGGTTGGTAGCCACCTGAGCCACCGGCTCCGCCGAAGCCGCCACCACCACCCAAACCATTAGAAGCGCCTCCTTGACCGCCTACTGCCTGGTTCTGGGTAAAGGTAACATTATTGATGGTTACTTGAGCGGGCAGTGAAGTTCCGTTGCCATTGATAAATAATGCACCACCAGCCCCTAGTCCACCACCACCGCCAGCAGCACCATTGCCACCATTGCCGCGTCCGCCATGCAGGGTGAGGTTGCTAAAACTCACTGTGCCTTGGTTAACAAAGAACAGGCGCACATCACCGTTGTCATTAATGCCATTATTATTGGCATCCCCACTTATCTTTACGAGGTTCAGCCCAGTCCCCTGAATGCTCACACTGTCATCGACGATTAGTTGCGAATTGAGGCGGATGGTTTGGGAGGTGTTAAATACACTGGGATCGAAAACAATGGTGTCTGCACCCGTCTGGGTGTTGGCTTGGGCGATCGCCTCGCGCAACGACCCCGCCCCACTGTCGTTGGTGTTCGTCACGGTAAAGGTGGCAAGTACCCCGTCATACTTCTGTGATCCTTGTGTCTGAAAAGCTATGGGAGTCTCAATGTTGCCGGTGTTTACCTCCAAAGCCCAGTCGCCACCTAATGCTGCATTACCGGTCTTGTTGGTAGATGCTGCCACATCCGCCCCTGTGATTTGACTCAGGCGCTTTACGAAGTTTTCTCCAACTTCTCCGGCTGCTACATCGCATCCATAAAGTAGAATATCCCCATTTGCTGTCAGCGCACTTCCCCACTGTTTTATCTGAGCGCTAAAATTTTCTAGGTTATTGTCATTGAGTACGTCTGCACCGAGTTTTAAACTGCCTTCGCTGCCGTGAGAAACTATATGAACTGCTTCAATATCTTTTTGATCTGCCAAGGCTTTAGTAATTTGGTCGATCGCGCTGGAATTTTCATTTAAAATCACAATTTGAGCGGGATCGATGCCTTGGATCAGGCTTTGATAATCTTGTACAGAGGAGTCAACGAAAATAATTTGCTTGTTCGCGATTGGTAGGTTCATAATTCCTGACATCCTTGATATCTATATATTGTTTACATCCAAGTCTGGCCGGGGTTGAAACCCCCGCCTCAAATCTTAAGTGCTCCCTATGAGGACTGAAGAATTGATTAGTTCTATTGCTTAAATAAATCGGGCGGTAAAATTGTTAGCCCGTTCCGCTGGAGGATTAAATAACCTGGAAACATCCAAGGCGTTACCGCGAATTAGTAGCTCGATACAGTCCATAATTCAAGCGATGTTTGTGATACAGAACATCACTTTGGCTTCGGGAAATAATGCCAGGATTAATGACAGTTTGCTGCATCACAGGCGATTGGTGTCGCCGATCGCTTCTTTTTCAGCTTGTGGCTGGTAGTCAGCCGAAAAGATACTCATAATCAGCGTCGGTTTGAGTTCAGGGGAAATAAACACGGAACACTGATTGTTTTGGGTCACGGCTGACAGCATTCGATCGACTGGCGCCCCCAACAGGGGAAGTCATAGCGCTGTAAAACCGGGGATTTTGTCGTAGTAGTGCAGCCAGTAAAGTAGAGCCTGAGCGGGGTAGTCCTGATACGAAGTGGGCTTTCACTGGCTTCGCGTGGGAATGAATGTACATAGCATAGATGCAAATTTAATATATCATACTAAAGACATATTTTTTATACCATATTTTTATTTAACACTTGGCAACACAACATCCAGGTTTACGATATCTTTACAATCTAGAGATCGTGGGTTGGCTTTCCCTATCTCTATCGTTGCTTCGGGCCCCTGCCTCTGTAAAGTCGGAAAAGTCGGATCTTAAAGTCGGAAAAGTCGGATCTTTGCCATGAGGAGATAATTTAGATATCCAAGAGAGGCTGTGGGTATGAGGGATTATTTTTTTTAGCGGAATTTTATTGGCTATTTTGCCAGACAGCATAAAGTTTGACGATATCTTGAGAATCTAGACATCGCCCTTGTTAATTACTCTGGAATTTTTGACCGCAGATGTCGGCGGATGTACGCAGATGGACGCGGATGAGTGTTGATGTGGATTTAAGGACGATCGCCCTTTTTGGTATTTTGTGTACTTAAGGGCGATCGCACTTTGTCTCAATTCCCTAAATCAGTCTCCAATTTCGGATATTTATTTGCGAAAACGCCCCCGAATGCGATCGACAAACATATCAACTTCCGGCAACTTCATTTGACTGACAAACAGGGCAAAAAGCCCTAACCCTACAAAACTTGCCACACTCAACTGCACTAATTGAATTACCAAACCTTCAGTACCCAAAACTCTTTGACACGCTTGCAGAGTAGCCAAGGTAACGAAAGCTGTTAGACAACTGCCAGAAGTTAACCCCAGAAAAGGCAAACTCCACTCCCCCCAAGGCAGGCCGCCCAGCTTTTTATCTAATAAGTACAAAAGCATAATCATCGAAACAAGATTCACTCCCACCGTCGCCAAAACTAATCCGGGCGCGCCAAAAGCCCCTACTAACAAATAATCCAAAATACCGTTTAAAAAGATATTGATAATACTGATGCGAAAAGGCGTTTCTCCGTCTCCCAAAGCGTAAAATACCCGGACCAAAACGTCGCGTCCCAAATACACAAACATTCCAATACTGTAAGCCATCAATATCGGCGTGACAAACTCCGAGGCCGATCGATCAAAAGCATAGCGTTCGTAAACCACGCGGACGATCGGCCCGGCAAGTGTTACCATTAAAGCGCTCAGCGGCAGCATCGTAAGGGCCGTCAAAATTAAAGATTGACGAATTCGAGCTTTTAATTCCGGCCAGTCTCTGGGATCGGTGAGGCGAGAAAAGATGGGCAAAAATGGCACTAAAATTACATTAGAAATAATGCCTAAAGGCGTCATAACTAACAAGCCGCTGTAACCCATCGCAGAGGCAGCTTGAGGGATGTAGGATGCGAAAAATAGGTCAGTATAAACATTAATTTGCAGCATTCCTGATGATAAGGTCGCAGGAACCATCACCTTAATTACTTCTTGCACTCCCGGCCGTTTAAAATTAAACCGCAAACGCAATGTTCCCAAGCCGGCGCGCCACTGTGCCGCTAGTTGCACCAACCACTGCAAAACTGCGCCCGCTAAAGTTCCCCAAGCTAACACTAAGCCGCCAATTAGTGCGAATTCTGGCTGAATAATTTTGTTTCCGATTTGCAGTGCGAGAATCCCCAAACCGCCGACAAGTGCAACGCTGGAAAATAAAGGGCTAATCGAAGGCAACCAGTACATATCGGCAGCGTTGAGAGTGCCGAAACCAATTCCAATTAAGCCTGAAAGTAATGCCATCGGTGCCATAATCCGAAATTGCTGGACGGCAATTGCTTTAATTTGTAAACCTTCGGCTGTTCTATTTAATCCCGGTGCCACCAAATCGATCAGCGGATCTGCAAAAATAACTAAAGCGATCGTCACCAACAGCAACAAGCCCCCGACTAAGGTGGTGATAGTCTCGACTAAGGGTGCTGCTTCTTTTTTATCCCGGCGGGCTAAAACACTGACTATGGCGCTGTGAAATGGCCCGTTAATCCCTCCCAGCAAAATAAATAAGAAACCAGGGATGACGTAGGCGTAGTTGTAGGCATCGACGGCGACACCGACTCCAAAGGCTGCGGCGATCGCAATTTGGCGCACCAATCCAAAGACTTTGCTAATTAGAGTGGCGACTGCGACAATGCCGGCAATCCCTGCGAGGGAACGAGATGGCTTCTGTAATTGGGACACAAATGGTTACAAACGCTAGTGCTAAAAGGATTCACTTATTTTAATCGCGAATCGGGAGAATCATATCATGAACTCATAAAACTTCTAGGGGGAATAGCGCTGATACCAATTTTATCGATATTACTGACTTGCGGAAATTCAATAATCGATCGGGGCTATTCGTGCTAACTACAAACCGCCATTTCGTGCTATGATGCGTCAATCTAAAATCTACAATCTAAAATCTACCATTTAAAAATTATGAAATAAATGAGTTGCTCAAAGCAGATAAATAACATATAGTTGATAACTTATGATCGATTGTGTTAGCTCCCAGACTTATTTAAAAAGTTCCGAGCCAGGTATTCGGTTATAGGTAAAATCTAAAATCGAGAATTTAAAATCTAAAATCTAAAATCTAAAATCTAAAATCGAATGACTGACTTAATTTACAAATATCCTCCTCTTTTACCCGGCATTCTCATCAAACGTTACAAGCGATTTTTTGCCGAAATCGAACTAGATTCGGGAGAAATAATCACGGCGCACTGTCCGAATACTGGCCCGATGACTGGTGTTTACATTCCGGGCAATCCAGTGCTAGTATCTCCCAGCGACAATCCTAAACGCAAGTTAGCTTATACTTGGGAATTAATTAAAGTTTGCGACACTGTGCCAACTTGGGTGGGAGTTAATACTGGGCTGCCAAATCGAGTAGTTAAATTAGCTTTGGAATTGAAATTGTTTCCAGAGTTGGGCAATTATAGTTTAATTCAACCGGAGGTTGTTTACGGCACTGATAAAAAAAGTCGAGTTGATTTTTGGCTAACAGGTGAGGAAAAACCGATTTTTCTGGAAGTGAAAAATACAACTTGGGTAAAAGAGGAGTTAGCTTTATTTCCCGATACAGTGACGGAGAGGGGACAGAAACATTTGCGGGAATTGATAGAAGTTGTGCGGCAGGGTTCGAGGGCTGTAATGCTGTATTTTATTAATCGCGGAGATTGTACGGATTTTGCTCCGGGGGATAGTGCCGATCGCCTTTACGGAGAATTGTTCAGACAGGCGATTAGTGAAGGTGTAGAGATTTTGCCTTGTCGCTTTGATGTGACACCGGAAGGCATTCGCTATTTGGGGTTAGCAAAACTGGATCTACCAACCCCTAAATAATAGGTTTAAATTGCCTGCATTTCTCGATCGATCTCGACACTAGCCACGCCCGGTACGCTCTTTAGTCCTTCTAGCTTCGATTGAGAAACTTCTCCAATAACGATACCAATCACAGGCAGTACCTCATCCACTTTCATTCCCGCCGATTCTAAGGCAGTGACAACCGATTGAATTACCGATATGTTTTGGTCGTCAACACTCACTATGATGCGCTGTACTTGGTCGTCAGACATATTTAGCATCCTTTGGAGCAAATCCATTGCGCTATTGTAAATTGTCTTCTGTTAGATCCCCGCAGGCTTAAAGTGCTGCGGGGATTTGGGTATTCTGCATTACGGAGCTTGTACTAAACCGCTTCCGACACGAGTATTTGGCAAGGGTAGCGCCATAGCATAGGAAGTCAGCAATTGCCAAAGTTCAGCACCTCGTTTACCAGTCGATTCGGCATACAGGGCCGCGAGCCCAGCCACGTGCGGTGTAGCCATGCTAGTGCCATTGTAAGCAGCATAACGCCCTTGCTCCATAGGCACTGATGAGTATATTTCCACTCCCGGAGCGGCGATATCGACTTTAGCCCCTGGAAATATGCCAGATTTAGCCGAGAAGTCAGCCACTGCCTCGCAGTTATCGATCGCTGCAACAGCCATAATCGACTGGCTATTGGCTGGTTGTCCGACGCTTCCTCCGGTTCGTCCGTTATTTCCGGCGGCTGCCACGATCAGACACCCATTTTGCAGCGATCGGCGGCCGACAGTTTCGTAAGCAGTAGACGGTGTTCGAGTGGGGTTTCCTAATGACATCGAGATCACTTGACACCCATTGGCGATCGCCCATTCCATCCCGGCGAGAATCCAGCCACTAGCGCCACTACCGGCATTGCTCAACACTTTACCGACATAAATGGTCGATTCGTAAGCGATCCCGTACCGCCGGCCGTTCTGATCCTTGAACCCGCACGCTGTCCCAATGCAGTGCGTGCCATGACTGTTGACATCTTGTACGTCCTCCCCAGGCACGAAGGACTGCGATACGATCGATCGGCCCGCGAAGTCAGGATGCAATAAATCCATCCCCGTATCCAGCACCGCAACTTTCATTCCGCTACCAGTCAGCAGAGAATTCATCACCTTCGTTGCCTTCAAACCCCAAGTAGACTTGCTATCATCAGCAAAACATCGTGGTTTCTGGATTTCTGCTACCTCTGTATTAGTGGCTTTGTCGTACAGGTTATCCACCGCATCGCGATAGCCCCGCAGGTAATCTGCCGACAACCCATCGCCAATGGCGTAGAAAGTGCGCTCTGGTTCGATCGCCAGAATAGCCGAATCCTCTCCCGCTGATGTCATGACGCTGCTGAAAGCCTCTTCGTCTAAGGAAACAACGGCAACGCCGAGAGTAGGAAACACCGCTCCCCCTGCAGCTTCAATTTGGCTCAAGTCTAGAGCAGAGTCCGCGAAATCGGAAGCATTTGCCAGTCCTCTGATACCAGTTTGGTCGCTCAAGAGGTCTAATCCTTCTGTCACTGCATCTTCGCCGAAAGTAATAATGTAACGCCCTGTTGTTGCATCGGCTTGGGCAGTTTCTGGGATGGGAAAACTAGGTTGTTGAGACATAAAATACCTCTTATTGAGTATTTGACGGTTTGACTGGGATGAGAAATCTCTGACAGCTTTTATGACATTGATTTCTCTTCAGGTTGAGTTGTCGAAATTAAGCTGTCTTGCTCCTGATGAAACCCGGTTTTTTTTTGTTAATTCAATTAGCTTTGGATAATGCGTTTATTTGCAAAAGAGAGTTCTTTAATCCCAAGGCTGTTTCATTTTCCAAATCTAAGCTTGCAAGGGCAAGTGACAAAACTGACTTAATCTAATTGCTGCGAAATTCTCATTGGTAGGACTTACGCTGCATTCCTTCTATTTTGACACTATGTGTACTTGTATGGTGCTCTTCGGCGCACCATACAAGTACAGTCTTTGCATAAGTCGTATAATAACAGTGGCTAGCTGTTAGTTACCAGTCGCATAATCGAGGGACTTGCATAAATTTTATTTTTGTGTTAATCGAAGTAGAGGCTATTGTAGAGATTGGCGATCGGCGAAAAAGAAAGTGACAGTCAATCGACTTGAGATTTGAGATTTAAGATTGAAGAAAATGTTTAGTTGATAAATTACCTGTCAACATCAGGCGATGTTTCGCTTACAATACACTATGTAGCATCAAATAAAAAAGAGCGATCGCACTATGGGAATGACCCTGACCGAAAAAATCTTAGCCAAAGCATCGGGCCGCACTAAAGTCGAGCCCGGAGAAAATATTTGGGTAGAAACAGACGTGTTGATGACCCACGATGTCTGCGGCCCCGGCACTATCGGCGTTTTCAAACGCGAATTCGGTGAGAATGCTAAAGTCTGGAACCCAGACAAAATCGTCCTCATTCCCGACCACTACATTTTCACCAACGACGAACGCGCTAACCGTAACGTCGATATTCTCCGCGATTTTGCGAAAGAACAAGGGATAAAATACTTTTACGACATCACGGATCGATCGGACTTCAAAGCAAATCCCGACTACAAAGGAGTTTGCCACATCGCCCTAGCACAAGAAGGCCACACCAGACCAGGGGAAGTGCTGTTCGGCACCGATTCCCACACCTGTAATGCCGGCGCTTTCGGACAATTCGCCACCGGTATCGGCAATACAGACGCGGCTTTTATCATGGGAACCGGCAAACTGTTAATCAAAGTTCCCGCAACCATGCGCTTTGTGTTCAACGGTGAACTGCCGGATTATTTGTTAGCAAAAGACCTAATTTTGCAGATTATTGGTGATATTAGCGTTGCGGGTGCTAACTACCGGACGATGGAATTTGCCGGCGATACAGTTGAGCGTTTGACGATGGAAGAACGGATGACGCTGTGCAATATGGTGATTGAAGCTGGCGGTAAAAACGGCACGGTTGCGCCCGACAAAACTACGTTTGATTACGTTACTTCTCGGACTGACAAACCCTTCGATTCATTTTACAGCGATGGGGATGCTAAATTTTATAGCGATCGCACCTACGATGTCACCCAATTAGAACCAGTCGTCGCCAAACCGCACTCTCCCGACAACCGCGACTTAGCGCGCAACTGTCGCGATGTCAAGATCGATCGAGTTTACATCGGTTCCTGCACCGGCGGCAAAACCTCCGACTTTCTAAATGCCGCCCGCATTCTCAAAGGAAATCAAGTCAAAGTTCCGACGTATTTAGTACCAGCAACTCAGAAAGTTTACGAAGATTTGTTTGTCACAAAATACGATGGTCAAACGCTTTCGGAAATCTTCTTAGCTGCCGGCTGCATCGAACCCGCAGCGCCTTCTTGCGCCGCTTGTTTGGGCGGCCCGAAAGATACTTTTGGGCGGATGAATGAACCAGAAATTTGTGTATCTACAACTAACCGGAATTTCCCCGGCCGCATGGGGAATAAAGAAGCGCAAGTTTATCTAGCTTCGCCTTACACGGCCGCGGCTTCGGCGCTGACTGGGCACGTCACAGATCCACGCGAATTCCTGTGTTAGAAGTTGCTTTCTACCAGTTGTAGGGTGCGTCAGACTTTCACTCTATAATTTATCGATGGTTTGGGATATGACGCACCTTATATTATGTTCGATCGATTAGTTTCGATCTGGGCGGGGGCGGGTTTATTGTATTGTCGATTCTAGGCAAATACTATTGGTGAACCCGCCCCTACAAGACATGGAATGAGATTGTAACCGATCGATTTATCTTAAATTAAATGAACAAGCTAGGTGAGATTTGAAAATAATCGCCGAGTGCCTTAGCTTGTGCTTTGCTAATTGATCGCTTGCCATTCACAACTTCAGATACTACGCCGCTAGATCCAATGATACCTACCAAGTCTGCTTGGCGGGTGCCGCTGGATTCCATGATATGTTGCAAAATCTCATGAGGTTCGGATTTGTCTATCGGATAGTTTTCTGTCTCGTAAACTTCTATCAAAGTGACTAACAACTTGTATAAAACTTTCTCCTCTGGAGTGAGGTTTTTAGCAAATGTTAGCCTTTCTGCAACTGCCAGGAGGCGATCGTATTCTTCCTCAGTTTCGATCGCCTTGGGAGCAATTTCTGCGAGCAAGTTGCTGTAAGTCGTTCGGTCAAAAGTTAGGGTCATTTTTCCATTTTTCTTGGTCGTAGTCAGAGTGGGTTAGGAAATATTTGTAGAAAACAGTTTGGTTCTCATAGTTAATCCCAACAATCAGGCGATAGTCGTTGCCTTTGATATTAAAGACGGTAAAGTTTCCTACTGCTTCGGCATCCCGATAAATTTTGCGAACATCCTCCAAATTATGCCATTCCGCTTTGTTGACAGTTTGTTTCCAAATCTCAATTTGGTTTTTGACATCCGGGTACTTGGCAGCATTATTACGGAGGTTGCGGAGCGAAATTAGGTGCATTTGTTTTTAGCTTTTTAGTGGTTTTGTATTGCATCTCTTTCGCTTCCATAACGTGGCTTATTCAATCACTTTATACAGGACTTACTCACAGATTTTATCTATAGCAATCCTTGCAAGAGTCGTAAACTTTTTACCCCACCCCAACCCTCCCCTTGGTAAGGGGAGTAAGAAATTCACAAATGATTTAGGATTGCTATATAGAGCGATCGCTGTCCACCAGAACTCTACAGGTGATCTCAAAGTTCGGTTATGCAGGGTAATACCAAATCCGGGTTAGGCATCCCCTTTATTGACCAGGAATTTCAAAGGTGGTACCCGCCACGTGATTTATCCGTGGAATCAATCCAAAATCGAAAATCGAAAATCCTCAAGCCCCCGCATTTATCTCGCGCAAGTCAATCGAAAATCGAAAATCGAAAATCGAAAATCGAAAATCGATTGACGGAATATTTATAACAGGGGTGGTAAACTCGGATTTGGTATAAGTCCTGCTTGTATACTCATACTCTCATTTTGAGAGGTAAGTGTCAAGGGTCGATCGGGTAAACATTTTTTAAGCTGCGTAGGTGAGTTGTGTTTGTGCAGTACGCACTGTGCACCCTACTTGAATTGACAGGAGATTTACTTTGAAAACACTATTTTTGGCTTGGCAAAGCCCGGACAGCGGTTCTTGGTTTCCGATTGGTCGATTGATATTTAACGGTAAAGAATACCAGTTCAATTATACAAATGGTGTTCTAGAAGCTAAACTTAAGTGCGGGTTTCAACCCTTGCCATCTTTCCCGGATTTCCATAATGTTTACACTTCACAGAAACTGTTTTCGTTGTTTTCTAATCGAGTGATGGCCCGATCGCGCCCTGAGTACCCTGAATTTGTACAGTGGTTGAATATCCCTGAACATGAACATGACCCAATTGCTTTATTGGCGCGCAGCGGAGGCAAACGGGCAACTGATAAATTTGAGGTGTTCCCTTGTCCCGAACCAGATGAAAATGGACGTTACTGTATCCATTTTTTTGCAGATGGACTGCGATACCTTTCAAAGTCGGCAATTGAACGGATTAATCGGCTTCAAGTGGGCGAACTTTTGTATTTAGCCCACGAATTTAAAAATCCGCGCGCTTCCCGTCTGCTTCTGTGTACTAAAGATCACTGGATTGTCGGCTATTGTCAGCGCTATCTTGTGGATGATATTTTTGAAATTATTTTGCAGCATCCAGAATTGGTTTGCGTACAAGTCGATCGCGTCAATCAACCCCCAACGCCGCTACAGTTCCGCTTGCTATGCAAGATGACTGCCGATTGGCGAGACTTTCGCCCCTTCCAAAGTCGGATGTACCAGCCGATTAGCAATGATGTTTTAGCTGCAAGTGCGATCGGATAATCAGCAACAATAAGTAAAATTACGATCGCAGAATTAGGGAAGAAGCCAAGTTAATTGTTGTGAATTGAATACAGAAGATTGCACAATTTATACAAATAATTAGCTTAATCTTGACATTTTTTACATAATAGAGTATGTTTGAGCTAATTTATCGATTCCTAATTTCGCATTCTCAGTTAAGTCCATACAATTTCTGAAAATTAGAGCTACACATTGCTAATGATTTTGATTAGTATTGTTGCGCTAAGTGAAACAAATCCGAGTTCTAATTTTTATATTTAGAACTCGTATGGGTGTAAAATTAACCGATTAGAAAATTGAGATAATTGTGAGTATGAACAAAAAAATAAAGATTGGGGTTGCTGAAGCTTTTGGTACTTTTGTGTTGGTATTAGGTGGATGTGGCAGTGCGGTTTTAGCTGGAGATAAAATCGGCTTTTTGGGAGTTTCGATCGCCTTTGGTCTATCCCTCTTAATCATGGTTTATACGATCGGCCCTATCTCTGGATGCCACATTAATCCGGCGGTAAGCATCGGTTTAGTAGTTGCCAAACTGATCGATGCTGTTTTGCTTCCTTATTATATAGGCGGTCAGATTGTAGGGGGAATTTTAGGCGGTCTGGTTTTGTACTTGATAGCATCAGGAAAACCGGGTTTTGATGCGGCGGCTTCGGGATTTGCGTCTAATGGTTTTGCAGAACATTCTCCCACGGGTTACGGACTTTTGGCAGCAGCTTTGACGGAAATTGTACTAACTGCTTTTCTGTTATTTACCATCATGGGTACTACCCATCCCAAATATCCCGTCGGTTTGGGCGGAATTCCCATCGGCTTGATGCTGGTGTTGATTCATTTAGTCGGAATTCCCATAACCAATAC
Source organism: Microcoleus sp. SVA1B4 (assembly GCF_036700545.1). Lineage (NCBI taxonomy): Bacteria > Bacillati > Cyanobacteriota > Cyanophyceae > Oscillatoriales > Microcoleaceae > Microcoleus > Microcoleus sp. SVA1B4. Next base: position 36,001 of record NZ_JAUBPB010000021.1, on the reverse strand, counting down.
TTCAGTTAACCCAGCTAGAAGTATCGGTGTCGCACTTTTTCAAGGCGGATGGGCAATCCAACAGTTATGGGCGTTTATTGTATTCCCTGTGATGGGTGGAATTATCGGCGTTTTGGCTTATAATTTCATTAAACCCACTCTGGAAGAAATTTGAGCGAAAATCATAAATAAACCGGGTTTATTGAATTTTTTAGGGTGGTAGAATTCATCCGGCAACTTAAGAAACCCGGTTTGTCGATCGCACAACTTGATAAAATTGCAAGTATATTGCAAGTATTCGGTAAATAGGTGCCATGATTACGATCGTGATGGGAGTCTCAGGTTCTGGCAAAACTACTGTTGGGAAGTTGCTGGCGCAATCTCTCAATTGGGATTTCAGGGATGCCGACGATTTTCACCCATCAGCTAATATCGAGAAAATGAGTCGGGGCATTCCTTTAGAAGATGCGGATCGCCTTCCTTGGCTATTACAATTGCAAGCTACAATAGACAGGTGGCTGTTAGAAAATAAAAATGTGGTTTTGGCTTGTTCTGCTTTAAAAACATCTTACCGCGAAATGCTCTACCGAGACCAACAGCGGATGAAGATAGTTTATCTAAAATGTTCTTTTCAGCTATTAGCCACCAGGTTAAAAACTCGCGAAAACCACTACATGAAAGCAGACTTGCTGTTAAGCCAGTTAGACAGTCTCGAAGAACCTGAAGATGCAATTATCATAGATGCTTCGCAGCCACTAGAGTTAATCGTGCGCCAAATTATATCATGTCCGATCGATCGCCCATAATACCATTGCCGGGGCGGGTTTTTGAGATTGTCCGTTTTTGGCAAATATTATTGGTGAACCCGCCCCTACAGGAATCAGGGTAATCGATCGGACATGATATGATGTGCGGTTAATTGCCCCCAATAAAACCTATAATACTAAATCGAGCTTAAATACCAGTTTATTTCTTAGTCCCTCTTAACTAGGGCAATAATTTGTATAGTAGCTATTTCAAACGGCGAGTCTTAGCGAGGGTTTTTAACTCGGATTTAGTATAACAGTATTTTTTTCCTAGCAACCGAGTTTATGAACCAAAATTAGCCCCCTTTCCGTTTCCAGACTGATAGGTTGGCGGCCCTAATTTTTGTACAAATATAAGAAAGCTTCTACTTCAGCCGCAGTAGGTTGAGATATAATTGCCCCCGGTTTCATCGCTGTCATCGCACCTACCGCACTGGCATAAGTTACAATTGTTTTGGCTATTTTGGGGTCGGCTAAATTCTTAATTCCATGCTTGCACAACTGTCGCACAAAACCAGCCAGAAATGCGTCGCCTGCACCTGTTGTATCCTCAACATCTACTGTAAATGCGGGGATTTTTCCTTCATTTTCCGAGATACAATAAGCGCAACCTTTCTCGCCTGCTGTCACCAAAACGCCTTCTACGGAATCGAGACGGTAGGTAATAGCTCCAGCATCGGTAGTGTCAAACAACCATTCGGCTTCTTCCTCAGATAACTTGACAAAATCAACTTTTTTTAATGTTTTTCTAATGCGCGCTTTTGCTTCGTCTGGATTTGGCCAAAACACGGGACGCCAATTGATGTCAAGTATAATTTTAACGTCGTAGTGTTCTGCTAGTTCGATCGATCGGGCGATCGCCTCTCGACTTTCAGGATAAGCTAATTCTAAAGTACCTAACACTAAATATTCGGCATTTTCAAACAGCACTTCGGGTAGTTGTGCAGCGAGGAGGCGCGTGTCTGCAAAATCGGCCGTATCCAATTCGCCAAAACCGGCAAAAGATCGATCGCCCGCTTCATTCCGCAAGACATAAACTTGCCGCGTCGGCGCACTTGGATGTCGCTGCAATCCAGCAATATCAACCCCTACTTCTTGCAATACCTGCACTAGGGAATTCCCCAATTCATCCCCACCTACAGCACCGATAAATCCCGCCGCCGTCCCTAATTTAACCAAAGCACAGGCAACATTAGCAGGAGCACCGCCGGGATATGCCGTCCAAGATTCTACCTCTTCGAGAGATACTCCTGGTTTGTCTGCTAAACAATCAAATAAAACTTCACCCAGACACAAAACGCGAGGATAAGTCATATCTATTTTAGATTTTAGATTTTAGATTTTAGACCAGCAGTAGACAGGCCAATAATTATTTTTAACCCATCCCAGAAAAATTGCAAGCTATTTTTTAATAGCTGCTCCTATAATACCAGACTTATTGATACTGGCAGTTACTCGCTCAACGCACAAGTGCAGTGCGGGCGTATCAGTTGTTTTACCTGAAAACATCTGCGGGTTTGGCCCGGATGTCAGATGCGCGCAGGTAAAGGGCTCACCCGCCACCGGAAGGGTGCCAGCAGTGCAAGTCGGTGCGCGTCATGCTGTGTCAGCGCTGGGTTTGCACTCTTGGCGATTCTGCAGGCGAGTTGGTGCTTCGGGCCCGAAAAAGTAGCACAGCAAATTTAATTTTCTCTTCATACTCGATCCCTCATCCTTTAGAATTGTAGATAGGTAAATATGCAGACATAGGAAAAATTTATGAGTGGGATTGTCTCTGGGACCCCTGTCACCCTTTCGGACAGAGAATTGCAAGTGGTAGAGTTAGTAGCAGCGGGATTGACTAATGAGAAAATCGCCGAAAAGTTAGAGATTAGCAAGCGTACAGTTGACAACCACATTAGCAATATCTTGAACAAGACGCGGGCTGACAATCGAGTTACGCTTGTACGCTGGGCTTTGCAGTGGGGAAAGGTATGTTTGGACAATATTAACTGCTGTCCTCTACCGCGGCCGATCGATAAAGAAGTATCTTAAGTAGGGGTTCTGGTTGGGAACAGGCAAAGAAATGATGCAAACGGCACAAGAAAAACAACTCCGCTATCAAATTCAAAGCCCTGGATTGCCGCTGGCGGTGTATCGCGAAGTGGCGACCCATTTGCGTCAAGTTGAAGGGGTGCAAACCGGTTTAATTCCGCAGCAGTCGCAGCGGTTTGATTACTACGACAGCCAAGTTGGGGGTTTGTGGATACAGTATCCTGAAGGGTTCGATTTGGCAGGTCGCGAGCGGGTCGATCGCATTTTGGCTTATTATGGCGATCGTTACGGAGCCTGGGAATTATTAAGTCATTAGTTATTGGGAATTGTTAGCTGTTGACTGTTGACTGTTGACTGTTGACTGTTGACGGTTAACTAATAACTAATGATTAATAACTAATGATTAATGACTACTAACTACTGACTACTGACTAACAAAATGAGTGCAATTAAAACTTTACCGGGAACGCGGGATATTTTGCCCGCTGAAATTCAATATTGGCAAAATATAGAAGAAGTCGCTAGAACCATTTTAAAAAAAGCGGCTTATCGGGAAATTCGGACGCCGATATTTGAACAGACATCTTTATTTGAACGCGGCATCGGAGAAGCTACCGATGTCGTGGGCAAAGAAATGTACACTTTTAAGGATAAGGGCGATCGATCGACAACTTTGCGTCCAGAAGGCACCGCCGGAGTAGTCCGAGCTTTTATTCAAAACAGTTTGTACGCAGCGGGAGACGTGCAGCGCCTGTGGTATGCGGGGCCGATGTTTCGCTACGAACGCGCGCAAGAAGGAAGACAGCGGCAGTTTAATCAAATTGGCGTGGAAGTCTTGGGGAGTGCGAATCCTCGTGCGGATGTCGAAGTAATTGCGATCGCCTGTGATATCCTGCAAACACTCGGTTTAAAAAATTTGCGCCTCGATATTAATTCTGTCGGAAATAAGCAAGACAGACAAAATTATCGGCAAGCATTAATAGATTATTTTACACCGCACAAAGACGAATTAGACGCCGATTCTCAAGACCGCTTGACTCGAAACCCGCTGCGGATTTTGGACAGCAAAAATCAGCGGACTCAAGAAATTGTAGCTGGTGCGCCGAGTATTTTGGAATATTTGGGAGAGGAATCGCGAGATCACTTCGAGCAAGTGCAGCAAATGCTCACAAATTTAGGAATTAGCTATCAGTTAAATCCCCGATTAGTGCGCGGTTTAGATTACTATACTTACACCGCATTTGAAATTATCTCCGACGATTTGGGAGCGCAAGCAACAGTTTGCGGAGGCGGCCGCTACGACGGTTTAGTAAAGGAATTGGGCGGCCCAGATACGGCGGCAGTCGGTTGGGCAATGGGTATCGAAAGGTTGATTATCCTGCTGCAAAAGTTGCAACCTTTGCCCGCGCCGAAGTTAGATTTCTATTTGGTATCCAGGGGCGATAAAGCAGAACAGCAATCCGTATTGTTAGCTCAAAAATTGCGAAGTGCCGGGTTTAGTGTCGAGATAGATTTGAGCGGTAGTGCTTTCGGGAAACAGTTTAAAAGAGCCGACAGAAGCGGTGCAGTTGCGTGTTTAGTTTTGGGAGATGCGGAAGCTGAAAACGAGACGGTACAATTGAAGTGGTTGGCGAGTGGTGAACAAAGTGCGATCGCCCAATCGGAACTACTAGCAATGACAAACGAGCTACAGCAGAAGATTATAGCTGCATATTAAGTCCGGCAGGGAATGAATTCCCTGCCTCAAAGCTAAAGTCCTCTGAAGAGGACTAATTATTTTAACAGTCTTCTTCTCAGTCCTCTTCAGAGGACTTTAGCTATTAGCCAGGGGTTTCAACCCCTGGCGGACTGTCGGCTTAAGTCGTTACTAATTGGCTCTGCCCGGTAAGGCATATCCAGAGGCTCTGCCTCGTCATTAAGCCATTAACATTAATCCCAAAAACCAAGAGATATAATTTAAACATTAAAACATTTAACCTCTGATAAACTATGTCTGTAGCAACTAAAAATTATGAAACAAAACTCACAATCACCTGGCCGCTACTACCAGAAGATTTCCAACTACCAGACGACCCCGTGGAAGACGAAAGCCAACCCTTATTAGCCGCCGCTTTGCGCCAGCCGCTAACAGGATTTCCTGAATTAATGCAGGATGCCTTAATTGTTTCCAACTTTGCCTTGTGTGCCGGCATAAGTTTCCCAGGTTCAAGCAGCGACGAACAGCGTATTATCTGCAAAGCACCAGATTGGATGTACGTGAAACCCGTCAATCCAAAAAATGTCTCGCAAGTCCGCCGTAGTTACACGCCACACACAGAAGGAACCATCCCCCCAATCGTGATGGAATTTCTTTCAGAAACCTATGGAGAAGAATACTCTGTAGAGTTTACCTCGCGGGTGGGAAAGTGGTTTTTTTACGAGCAAGTAATCAAAGTCCCCCGATACGTCATATTCCGAGCAAAAACAGCTCATTTAGAAGTTTACGCTTTAGAATCAGAGCGTTACAACTTGCAAAAACCTGATGAAAACGGACGTTATTGGATACCGGGATTAAACCTATTTTTAGGTATTTGGGAAGGAACACACGAAGGAAGGACAGGCTGTTGGTTGAGGTGGTGGAATGCAGAAGGCGAGTTGTTGCTTTGGTCGGAAGAAAGAGTAGAACAAGAACGCCAGCGGGGCGATCGCCAACGCCTCCGCGCTGAAAAATTGGCCGAAAAACTGCGTCAAGCGGGGATCGAGTTAGATGATGAAGAGTGAAATATCAATTGATGAGTCGAGTTAGACTATATTTTGATATAATTAGTATCTTGTGGTGCTAGCATTCAGCCAGCCCTTGTCCTACTGCGAACTAATATGTTACTCGAACGTCTCAAGCCGATCGCCTGGAAAAAAAAACCCCAACTGATTTCATTATTTTCCGGTTGTGGCGGTATGGACTTGCCATTCCACAAAGCCGGATTTGAAGTAGTTTGGGCGATCGACTCCAATAAATACGCCTGCAAAACTTTCAGCAGAAACATTGCTGATGTCATCGTCAACGACAGCATAGAAAATATAGACATTGCACAAGTTCCCGAAGCAGAAATATGTATAGGAGGGTTTCCTTGTCAAGACTTTTCCATGATTTGGAAACGCCCCGGACTTGAAGGAACCAGAGGCAATCTATATACATACTTTCTCGATTTTGTCAATAAAAAACAGCCCAAAGCTTTTGTAGCAGAAAATGTCAAAGGCTTATTAAGTGCAAATAATTATCAAGCAATAAAACAAATAATTTCTGACTTTGAAAGTATCGCTCCGGGCTACTTAGTCAAGCCCAAACTCTACAACTTTGCTGATTACGGAGTTCCGCAATTTCGGCAAAGAGTGTTATTAGTTGGCATTCGGATGGATACAGGATTTAACTTTGTGCATCCTCAGCCAGAATACGGACAAAATCGTAAATATCCCTATCGAACGGCAGGTGAAGCACTCAAAAATGTGGAAAAAGTGGAACATAATCAGGAACATCAGAAAATTCAGCCTCGAACCATTGAAATTTTGAGTCGAATTAAACCAGGAGGGAATTTTACTGATATTCCCAAGGATAGTCCATATTATGTAAAAGGCATGATCAGTCACGTTTATCGGCGAATTCATCCAGATAAACCCTGTGCTACAATTATTGCTGGTGGTGGTGGCGGTACTTGGGGATATCATTATCCCGAACCGCGTTCATTGACAAATCGTGAAAGAGCTAGGTTGCAAACATTTCCCGATAATTTTGTTTTTGAAGGTTCTATTACTGAAGTAAGAAGACAAATTGGCAATGCAGTTCCGCCAGATGGAATAGTTGACGTTGTTGAATCTCTGATTCCGCTATTTAAAGGGGATTATCCGAAAGTAGATTTATACACGTTAAATCACAAGTTGCAAATGATGTCAATTAAGGAACGATTAGAACACGCAGAATTAGAGGCTTCAGAACAGCAATTACAATTAACATTTACTTTTTAGTGAAGTGAGGTAACTCAATGTCCCTACCTGTCATAACTCCCGCAACGCCCTATGTGGACATATCTTTATCAAGAGTTGATCGACAGCAGCAATCAAATCTCAATACTTTTTTTGGCAAAGGGCGCGAGAATAAATCTACTGGTAAACTTATCCCAAGAGATTGGTACGAAGTTGAACTTATTGTGGATGCAAAAACAATAAGTGATCCTATTTACCCAAAAGGTGATTTTATCGTTCATACAGATGATGGTTTAACATTTGATTGCCAAACTCAAGGAGCAAATTATAAAAACTTTAGATCGAAATATGATTTAAAAATTTTAGGACGTTGGATTAAAGGCAAGCTAGAAAAAAGTGGTGCTCTGAAACAGTTTGAACCTGTTACAAGTCAGACACTTCAAACCTATGGGAGAGACTATATCCGTTTATATAAACTATCGGATTCTGAATACTACCTAGAGTTTGATGTTTCTATTCACTATAAAATGCTGAAAGAAATTCACCTAAAATGGGTGGGAACAGCTCCCCAATTTGATGTTTACTTCGCCGAAAGACTCAACTTATTTACTGGAGACAATGGTCTTGGTAAAACTTTTTTGCTAGATGTTGCTTGGTGGGTACTAACGGGAAACTGGGTTGATCAACCTGCTTGGCCTCAACAGGTAGAGGGAAAAACACCAGAAATTACCTCTGTGTTGAGTCATCAGAGAGATTCTGAGGAATATCGTAGCCTTTTTAGTCTTTCAGATCAGAAATGGCTGAATCTGCGAAGGCCTCCCTTGTTAAGAAGCTTAATCGTTTATGTCCGTGTTGATGGTGGATTTTCAGTTCTTGACCCGGCTCGTCAACACTCGAGTATTTATCACTTTACTTCCGATCATCTTTGGAATGGGTTAAGAGCCGATAATAAAGTTCTATGTAATGGTTTAATTCACGATTGGGTGAATTGGCAGCGACAGGCAGATATCTCTAAATTTGAAATATTTTCTTCTGTGATTCGACAACTTTCTCCCCATGCAGATGAATGGATGGAACCGGGGCTGCCAACACGGGTTTCTGTAGAAGATACTCGTGATATTCCTACCCTGGATTTCCCTTATGGAAATGTGCCTATTATCTACACATCAGCAGGAATAAAACGAATTTTAGGACTTGCTTACTTACTAATGTGGACTTGGTATGAACATACGCAAGCATCTAAGTTGCGGCAGCAAGAACCTATTGATAAAATAATCTGTTTAATAGACGAGGTTGAAGCTCACTTACATCCAGCTTGGCAACGATCGATTCTTCCTGCGATATTAGAAGTAGCTAAAGGTCTTAAGAATGAAATGAAAATTCAGCTAATAGCTACGACTCACTCTCCTCTTGTCCTTGCCTCAATTGAGCCTGATTTTGATGAGGAGCAAGATAAGTTATTTTTGTTTGAGTTACAAGGTAAAGATGTAACTCTTAATGAAGTTCCTTGGGCAAAACAAGGAGATGCTGTTGGCTGGCTAACTTCAGATATTTTTGGGTTAAAACAGGCTCGTTCCCGCGAAGCAGAAATAGCGATTGAGGCTGCGTATACTTTCATGCGAGGAGAAAGCATGGAAACTTTTCCTGAATACCTCAGAACTAAGGAGCAAATTCATCAGGAACTCCTGGGAGTTTTACCAGAACACGATCGCTTCTGGCCGCGATGGATTGTGAGCACCGAGGTTGAGTAAAGATGATGCGATTTATTCCGCCACCGGAACCAGCAGATTTTGAGCAACAGGTGCGAAAAGCAGGCAATAATTGGTTAGTTAAAAATCCTTGTAAAGAACCAAAAGATTTTTGGTCTACCTTCAAACCTCAATTAGCGAAAGAGTTCCAAAATCTTTGTGGCTATGCGGTGATGTACATACCGAGTCGGATGGGTACTGTCGATCATTATTTGAGCAAAAGTAAAGCAGAAAATCGGCATTTGATTTATGACTGGAAAAACTATCGCTATGCTTTACAACGGGTAAATAGCTGCAAAGGAACTTACGATAGACAAATTCTCGATCCGTTTGAAGTAGAAGATAATTGGTTTGAGATTATCCTACCTTCTTGTCAGTTGGTTTTGACTGACGCGATTCCTTCCCACGAGCGCGATCGAGCCGAATTTACCCTCAAAAAGTTACAGCTTCAGAATAGTGAATGGGTTATAGAACAACGTCAGGAGTGGTATCGGATGTATCTAGAGAACGAACTTAATTTAGAAGGGTTAGAAAAGAAAGCGCCTTTAATCGCTCGTGCGGTTAAAAAACAGCTTAATTAGTTAATAATCAATCTAAAATAATCAATCAGGCACCATCAAACCCATCAATATTATCCCCTTTTCCTCCTCCCTCAACCCCTTACACTGCACCAGAACCCCAAAACCCCCCAAACCCATCGGATCGATTAACTGATGCAAAGCCTCCCGGCGCCGCAAAAACGTTGCCACATCCAATACTTCCGCATCATTTGTTGATAGAGAAGCAATACGATCGCCCAAACCCAACGCCATCAAAAACAAAGCCTGCTGAGTAAACCCTACCACATCCAAACCGCACACTTCACCCTGTCTTTCCAACGCCGTAAAATTAACATGAGCCGTTAAATCCTGCCGGCCCACATTAATATAAGGATTGCTGTGATATCGGTGGCGATAATAACACTGTAGCGTCCCCTCCCTGCGCCTCGGATTGTAATAGCGGTGCGCCGGATAACCGTAATCAATAGTTAACAAATATCCCCGCTGCAACTTTTGAGCAACTGTACTCATCCAGTCCAAAGCCGCCAAATTCACCTCACTGCGATAACCATTCCCATAACCACTCGCCGACAAATCGATGCCCACCAAATCCAAATAGTCGGCAATTTTAGGGGTGGAAAGTTCGCCAACTACCTCGACAAATTTTATTTCTTCTTGTATATTTTTGGGGGTTTCGGCGGCAACGTAAATCTCCCTAACTTGCGCTTGTTCCAGAATAAATTGATGCACGGGTAAAGCATCTACTAACTCATTAGAAAAGAAACAACCGACAATTGAGTTATTAACTATCTCATCCCAATTACACCACTTGACACACTTGATATCGGCTAACATTTGCCGCTGTTCCGCTTGGAGTACAGGGGAAAGTTCAACAATAATGTATTCTAAAATATGAAAGAAATCGGGATATTGTATTTGCAGATATTGCAGCACATTTTCGGCAAAATTTCCCCGCCCAGCGCCCATTTCTACGATCGCGAAATTTTGAGGTTTGCCTAGAATTTCCCACATTTCCACAAACTGCTGTGCCAAAACCTCCGCAAAATCAGCACCCCAATGAGACGACGTGATAAAATCGCCTTGTTTGCCGATCGACTGTCGATCGCTATTGTTATAATAACCGTGCTGCGGATGATACAATGCCAAATCCATATATTCAGCAAAAGTAATACGCTGCTGGGGACTGGCGGCAATTCTTTCGCAGATTAAAGCGCAGAGTTCCGGGTTACTATCGTTAATATCTGGTTGCTGGGATGTCATAATTTTATGAGGCACTTAATCAAGCTGAACAAAATCATTCGAGTAGTGCTATAAACTCTTCCCTTGTGAGTTCTGCATCCCGCAGTATCTTGCGGAGTAAACCTCTACCTATGGTTTTGCCAGCATGGACAGGAATCGTTACTACCCGTCCATCTGCATGGATCATTCGCACATGACTGCCCTTTTGTCGAATCGTCTGAAAGCCTGCATTTTCTAAGGCGCTAATAACTGTATTTCCTGTTAAAGCTGGTAGTTTGGGCATTAAATCATCACCCTTTGAATACCTACAAATTCAGGTAATTTTTCATTACCCTCTTCTTCTAAACAAAGTGCAATAACTTCTTTAATATTGGCAATCAACTCATCAATAGTCTCTCCTTGGCTATAACAGGCTTTTAGCTGTGGGACTTCCCCGACATAATAGCCATCTTCATCTCGTTCAATAATGACGTAGAACTCTTGCTTGCTGACATTCATTCTGCAACCTCTTTGTTTTTTAAATTTTACTATATCATTATTAACAGTCAGGGCTTTAGTCATACTCGTTTAATAACTAAAGCCCTTACTGCTAACAGGGGGTCTACCTGTCAACCGAGCCCATAATAATGTCGATACTCCCCAAAATTGCCACCAAATCCGCAATTTTCACGCCGCGCACAATGTGAGGCAAAATCTGCAAATTATTAAAATCCGCAGCCCGAATCTTCCACCGCCAAGGAAACACACTATCATCCCCGATAATATAAATCCCCAACTCACCCTTGCCACTTTCGACGCGGACATAATGTTCGCCCTTGGGAATCTTAAAAGTCGGCGCCACTTTTTTGCCAATAAACTGATAGTCAAAACCATTCCATTCCGATTTTGGCCCGCTTTCTAAGCGCTTCGCTTCCAAATTCTCGTAAGGGCCGCCGGGGAGTCCTTTCAAGGCTTGATAGATAATCTTAACCGACTCGCGCATCTCCCGAATCCGTACTAAATACCGGGCCAAACAATCGCCTGCAGCTTCGGTACAAACTTCCCAGTCGAAGTCGTCATAACATTCGTAATGGTCAACTTTCCGCAAATCCCAATTTACGCCGGAACCGCGCAACATGGGGCCCGAAAGTCCCCAGTTAATCGCTTCGTTGCGAGAAATAGTACCCAAGCCTTCAATCCGGCGGCGGAAGATTGGATTGTTGGTAATTAAACGTTCGTACTCGTCAATTTTGGGAACGAAATAATCGCAGAAATCTTGGCACTTATCTACCCAACCGTAGGGCAAATCGGCGGCGACTCCGCCAATGCGGAAATAGTTATTATTAACCATGCGATAACCTGTGGCTGCTTCCCACAAGTCGAGAATTGGTTCGCGATCGCGCATAGTATAGAAAAAAGGAGTTTGCGCGCCCACGTCCGCCAAAAACGGCCCTACCCACATCAAGTGGTTAGCAATCCGGTTCAACTCCAGCATAATTACCCGAATATAACTAGCCCGTTTGGGGACAGCAATATTCGCCAACTTTTCCGGTGCATTCACTGTCACCGCTTCGTTAAACATCCCCGCAGCGTAGTCCCAGCGGCTAACGTAGGGCACGTACATCACGTTGGTGCGATTTTCGGCAATTTTTTCCATCCCCCGGTGCAGATAGCCCAAAACTGGCTCGCAGTCCACCACATCTTCCCCGTCCAGGGTGACAATTAACCGGAGTACCCCGTGCATGGATGGGTGGTGCGGCCCCATGTTGAGCACCATCGGTTCGGTTCTAGTCTCAATTCTTGACATAATTAAATGAATTAATGATTACTAGCTATTGTTGATTTTTGTTTGGCTTTTATGATTATGAAGGATATCGAGCTCTCTGAGAAGGAGACCCTGGGATCAGATGTGAGTATTGACACCTATCACGTTCCTGTTTTGGGTCAAGAGTTAATTGCCGGTTTAGCTGTGCGTGCAGGCGGACACTATTTGGACGCGACGCTTGGGGGTGGCGGACACACGAGTTTGATTTTAGCGGCGGCGCCAGATGTTACAGTGGTGGCGATCGACCGCGATGAACAAGCCATCGGTTTTTGCCAAGCCCGATTTGCCAACTCGCCCGTTGAGTTTTGGCACGGTAACTTTGCTGAATATCAGTCCCCAGAGGCTGAATTTGATGGTATCATAGCAGACTTGGGCGTCAGCTCTGCTCAGTTCGATACACCGGAACGAGGATTTAGTTTTCGCCACCCAGCTCAACTAGATATGCGTATGAACCAGCAGCAATCTTTGACGGCAGAAGAGATTATCAACCACTGGGAAGAAGTTAAACTAGCAGATATTATTTACAGGTACGGCGAGGAGCGACTGTCGCGGCGCATCGCAAGGCGGATTGTGCAAGGGCGCCCTTTTCAAACTACAACAGAACTTGCAGGGGCGATCGCCTCCAGCTTCCCCCCCAAGCAGCGCAACGGCAGAATCCATCCTGCCACCCGTACTTTCCAAGCTTTAAGGATAGCTGTCAACTCCGAACTCGCTTCTTTAGAAACTTTCCTCAACCAAGCGCCCAGGTGGTTAAAACCAGGTGGGAGAATCGGAATCATTACATTTCACAGTCTCGAAGACCGACCAGTCAAGCACCAACTCAGAGGAACACCCAGTTTGCAGGTACTGACAAAAAAGCCGATCGTCCCACAATCCGAAGAAGTCGCTAGAAATCCCCGCTCTCGTTCTGCTAAGCTCAGACTGGCAGAAAGAATAACTTGATTCGGCAGTAGTAATATGCTTGCTGCAAAAAGTTCAGAGATTAAGGAGACTTGCATGCAGCAATCAAGTACGATTCGGCAAAGATGTAGGGAATAGCGCCAACAACCCACCACTAACCCTCCGGGTACAGTGCGGCTTGAAATACAGCCGGTGTTGACCAGACTTAGGTAGCAATACCTGCGTTAGTAGTAAGTGTTAAAATTCACACCGAGGACAGTGCCGAGCTAGTTAAGAACTCTGCAATCAGAGCATTAATTAGCCGTTTTGAATGCTGGTGTGTTTAGAAAAGTACCGACTGCTAACAAGGTGATTGCTCGTATCACAGCCTGAAAGCTGACTGGGGAATTTTCCCTATTGAAGCGGCCTACCGAGGCGGGTTACAGTATCGAAAGCCTCTCATCTGTGCGAACAGATGGTGCGAAAGGAATGCTCACCTTGAGGTAAAACGGGTTTCTTTAACTCAACTTGACGTAACTGATATGTTGCATATATCCAGCCCCCCTTTTCCTCCCGCCACCTTGCTGATTACAGCTATGGTGGGGGCTTTCAAGGGGGAAAAAAGATGAGTCGGGGAGATGGAAGCAAGCTGAAACTGATGGTAGTCGATGACGAACCCGACAACTTGGATTTATTGTACCGGACGTTTCGACGCGACTTTCAGGTTTACAAAGCAGATAGCGCCCTCAGCGCCCTGGAAGTTCTAGACGAACAGGGTGAGATGGCGGTGATTATATCTGACCAGCGGATGCCAGAAATGAATGGCACCGAGTTTTTGGGGAAAACAGTCGAGCGATTTCCCGATACGATTCGGATTCTGTTAACGGGATACACCGATGTTGAAGATTTGGTTGAGGCCATCAACTCAGGCCAAGTTTTCAAATACATCACCAAACCGTGGAATCCAGAAGAACTCAAATTGGTGATCAATCAAGCCTCAGAAACTTACAAATACTACAAGCAGCGCAGCGTTGCATTGCGCCGCGCTTTACGCAAGGAATCTCTGTTCAATGAGGTAATGAGCGTGATTCGCGGGTCGCTAGATTACTCTAGTATGGTACAAACTATTGTTCAAACCGTAGGTCAAACTTTTGAGGCCAACTATTGTATGCTGCGGCCAGTAGAAGCCGATCGACTATTGCCCAGTACCTTCCCCTACCAAGCCCAAACCTCTGAAGTCAGTAGCTTTTCTTTTGATGAAAATTTGCTGGTTCAAGCTGTAGCCACCCGCCAAACTCAAGTGAACTCCAACAGTGGGGGGAATGGTAACTCGGTTGAGATTGCTGTGCCCCTGACTTACCAGCAAGAATTGCTGGCGGTACTGGCTTTGTCCCAGATTGGTGGCACTAACCCTTGGTCGGCAGAAGAGATAGAGTTAATAGAAGGTGTAGCAGCTCAAGCTGCTCTCGCCCTGTCTCAAGCTAAGCTCTACCAGCGCACTCTGGATTTAGCCAAGCAAATGCAAAACGAGTTGGAAGTGGCTCGCCAAATCCAAACAAACTTGTTGCGCCAAAGTTGGCCGGATTTTGAAACTGTCAGGGTGCAAGCTTGCTGCTATCCCGCGCGGGAAGTTGGTGGCGACTTTTTTGAAGTCTACGTCCACTCCCAAGGGGATATTTGGATAGCGGTGGGAGATGTGTCGGGTAAGGGAGTTCCGGCTGCTCTATTTATGGCGAGCGCGATTTCGGTGATGCGGCGGGAACTTTCCCAAGAAGTTTCTCCAGAGCCCGATCGAGTTATGCAGAACATGAATAGCAGTATGTCTGACGACCTGATCGGCAACAACCATTTTATTACAATGGTTGTAGCTCGTTACACTCCGTCAACGGGACACCTCGCCTTTGCTAATGCCGGTCACATTTACCCGATTGTTTGGTCTCACTCGGAGGTGAAAGCTCAAGCCGCTAGCGGTAAAACGCCAGCCGAGCCTAATTTCCTGAAAGCTCGTGGCATTCCTTTGGGGATACTACCAGTTTGGAGGGGCAAAGCAGGTGCGATCGAATTAAAGTCAGGAGATGTATTTCTGCTGACGAGTGACGGAATTACTGAAGCTAGCGTGACAAGTCAAGCGGTAGCAGGGGGTGTACCAACCCGTTCTATGCTACAACAAGAAGGGCTTTGGCAACTTTTGATTCAGGAACCTGGTTCTTTCAACTTGGACAATTTGTTGGCTCACATCCGAGCTGATAATCCCGTTCAAGAAGACGACCAAACCATACTCTCTCTGGAGGTTCTTTGAATCTGTCAGCGACTCCCGACGCATAGTCGGGGGTGGGTGAGAGCCGAAAAAACTTAAGCCCTGCTTGTTGACGGCCCATAGAGTAGTCCTACAAAGGACGGTGTTATCGTCACCAGTCAAAAACCACAGTAAAAACCTAGCCGGCGATGGCGCAGCTAGTTTCCTGAATCGCTTTCCTGGGGGATTAAATACCTGTAAAGGGTTAAGGTAGAAGGCATTCGTCAGAAAAAACCAACGCTTAAAAGCCAAGGATTGAAACACAGATTTTTTATACCTCACTGCTTACAGTCTCGGTATAATTATCAATTGTTAAGGGGCTTTAAGCCCATAACAAAAGTTTTCAACTATTCTCTTAACTTCTGCCTTCTACCGAATGACGAATGCCTGATTTTTAAACAGAAAAGGCTAGTATCCCCCGATTAGCGACAAGTATTGAGGCCGAATCCATTCGGCTCGTCGTATTTCATACCTGGAAGACACAGGGTTTTCAAACTTACGGGATTTTTTTATGAATACTGAGCTTCATGTGCCAAGCGACTTGCGGTTTTTAACAATTGTTGAAAATTGGTTGCTGAGCAGTTTGGAAGTAGAGCTAGGAGAGCACGTCGATTGGCCGCGTCAGTCGAATCGTTTGCGCTTGGTGTTAGCAGAAGCCTATTCTAACGTGATCCGCCATGCTCACAAAGATCAACCCAATTTGCCCGTGTTAATTCGCTTGAATTTAAAAAATAGGGATATTGGTTTAGAAATTTGGGATTACGGTAAAGGTTACGAAATGGATACTTACAATCCCCCGAGGCCGGAAGCTAAACAGGAAAGCGGCTACGGCTGGCTGATTATGAGCAGACTTATGGATCGGGTGGACTACACTTTGCAAATAGACGGTCGCAACTGTCTAAAGTTGGAAGCGAGTTTGCCGGAAAAATCTTAATTAGTCGTTAGTCATTAGTCAGGAGTGATTAGTGATTGGCAATGCACTTTTTGACTCGCTTTGGCTGTCTGTCGCACGGTGCGGTGACAGCCACTTTTCCGTGCAGTAGCGTCAATCGATTTTAGATTTTAGATTTTAGATTTTAGAATTGAAGCATTGACTTGCGCGAGATAAATACGTTCGGCAAGTTTCATCGGATACAGGTTTTTTATTTCTGGACGGATGAATCACGTGGCGGGTATCCTGGATGCTTTATTGTCAGCCCAAGGCGAGACTGTAAGATTTTAGGGGTAAAGTCCCGATCGCACAAATACCCAAGAAACCGGGTTTTTGAACAGTTAGCGACGCTTCACCAGAGATTTGGGTAAAAAACCCGGTTTCTGCCTCATGCTGGCGATAAAAAGCCGATTAACCTGTCGATCGCACGATTTTAGCTATTACGTGCGATCGACAGGTCAAACCAAAACAAACAATTTAAATGTGAAACAGCTTATCAAACATCTCATTTCTTATGTGACCGCAGATTTAGCAATTCTTGGGGAGAAGCTAACAGTTTGACTGTGACAGAAAGGATTTTTTGGTCAGAATTGAGCAAGAACAGCCATCCGACATTAACACCAAAGGCGGAAGTTTGCACCCGGCCGCTGACCTGAACTTCTACTTTGCCATCTTCTAAAATTTGGCTGACACCTTTCTGGGGTTCTAGCTGCATTCCTCGCGCTTCTTTTTTGAGATAAGTGGCGATCGCAATCCTGCCGATAATTGGCTCTTCAAACGGCGCGTGCAGAACCCCATCATCGGCAAACAAATTAGCCGTCGCTTCAAAATCCCCCGCGTTTAAAGTTTCAAAATATTGCAGTACGGCTGGAATTGTGATGCCTGCAATCTTTATAGAGTTAGTTAAAATAGGTCGAGTTGTGGCGGTCATAAAACAAGTGATTTCAAATGAATGAGTATACTGTAATCATTCTCTTTGTCGCAGCAAATCCCTCAAAAGATATAAGTAGGGGTAGGAAAATAATTCTCCGAAAAAAGGAGGAATCGGGAACCGGAGAGTATTGAGGGCAGCTTTCAGAGCGATCGACCAAAATCAATCCTACTTTCAAAAAATGCAAGTGTAGCCAAGCTGTAAACCCTGATACAATCAGTCATTCGATTTTAGATTTTAGATTTTAGATTTTGGAGGCGACCCCACGGATAAATTCGGGGGACGCAAGGATTTTAGATTTTAGATTTGGGATTGATTCCACGGATAAATCACGTAGCGGGTACCACCTTTGAAAGTCTTGGTCATTTTCCATCCTTCAATTCTTGAATCTAAAATTTAAAATATTAAATATAAAATGACATAAACCCAGACACCTAGCGGCATCTGGGTTTCTGGGCAAGCCTGTTTAACAGAGCCAACCAGAATATTCTATTTGCGGATCAAATTGAGCAATTCTTTAGGAGATGCCAACAAGTCGATCGCCACAAAGAAAATTTGACCTTGGGGATCGAGCAAAAACCGCCACGCGATGTTCATACCCACATTCGATCCGAACCAGGGAGTTTCGACTTTGCCAGTGACTTTCACTTGGCGGTAGCCATCTTCTGCGGGTTCCGATACGCCTCGCTCGGGCATCATTTTCAGTCCGATGCACTCTTCGCGCATATAGTTGAGGATAGCGTCGCGACCAACGATCGGCTTTTGGAAAGGTGGTTGCAGGGCACCTTCTTCAGCAAATAAACCGACGGCTGGGGTGAAGTCGAAGGCGTTCATGTAGTCGATGTAGCTGAGCACTGTCTGCTCGCTGATACCCTCAATTTGGGTTTTCACCCGCTCTTCTGGAGCGGTGGGAGTGCTGCGGGGGGCTGAGCGTTTGCCGTACTCTTGGTTAAAAGCAGGGTCATAGCCCATGTTAACTACGGTATTCCGAAGTACGGTAATTTGCTGACCCGGATCTAGTTTCTTGATGGTTTCAAGGACTTGGGTGGCTTCGGGAGACATTTGATAGCCAGCCGGGATCGGAGCCACAAGGCCCTGTTTCATCAACTGTCCCAACTCGTACCAGAAACCGAGTTTGGTGTTGACGCGCAAAGAAGTGTAAATCCGACCAATTGTTGTGTCGGCGTTGCTGGCTAGGTCAAACATGGTTTTGCTTTGAGCAGCCGGCGACATTTGCTTGATTTCGCTCAGAATGCCTTCGACAAGCGCCATGCTGGCTACTCCCGGTGCTGCTGCGGTGATGGAAACGCCCATTTCGGTGTAGGCATACCAGAGCAAGGCTAGTTGGTCTTCAACGCTGAGTTTGTAGAACGCTTCCGTGGTAGCCGGAACAACGCTAGCAATCTCGGTGTTGGAGAAAATAGATTGAGCTGATTGAATACTAACTGCCATATGTATGCTGTGGGATTCGCTGTCGGTTTTACTTGCGTACTTGAATTAGCGAATCGAATTCTCCCTAAATTAAATTATGTAACATTTTTGACATTTTGGAGTTCAAACTTATAAATATAAAGATTGCCAAAGTATTATCAATACTGTCCCAAAATTACTCTGAAAGTTACTAGACTTATGGCACAAATTGTGCAGTGGTTTCTTACGTGATGAAAAAATCAATTAATAGCGATCGCATTAAGCAAAAAGCCCTTGAGTTGGGATTTCACAAAGTCGGGATAGCCTCAACAGACACGGATTTTGATATAGAAAAACAAAGATTGCAAGCTTGGCTGGACAAGGGTTATCAGGCGGATATGGCATGGATGGCAAACCCGAAACGGCAGGATATTCAATTGGTGATGCCAGAGGTGCAGTCATTAATATGTGTCGCCATCAACTACTACACGCCCCACCAACGCCCCGAAAATCCCCTGTGGGAGGGGGGGGACGATGCAGCGATCGAATATGCTAAAATCTCTCGCTACGGTTGGGGGCGGGATTACCATAGAATTTTGCACAAAAAACTGAAGCTTTTGGCAAATTGGGTGCGATCGCAAGGCGAGGGAATTGAAGCGCGGTATTATGCTGATACCGGGCCAGTTCAGGATAAAATGTGGGCGCAGCGTGCCGGGATTGGCTGGATTGCCAAAAATGGTAATGTAATTTCCCGCGAATACGGTTCTTGGGTGTTTTTGGGCGAAATCTTGACTAATCTGGAGTTAGCGTCGGATGAGTCTCATACTGAACATTGCGGTACTTGCACTCGCTGCATTGAGGCGTGTCCGACGGGAGCAATTACTGAGCCTTTTGTGGTGAATGCCGATCGATGTATAGCCTATCACACGATCGAGAATCGAGCCGAAAAATTGCCCGACGAAATTGCATCTAATTTACAAGGTTGGGTAGCAGGTTGCGATATTTGTCAGGATGTTTGTCCTTGGAATCAGCGATTTGCTAAACCAACTGATGTGGCAGAGTTTGAGCCTTATCCTGAAAATATAGCACCGACACTTGCAGAATTAGCCGACATTTCCGACGAGGAATGGAACCGCAGATTTACCGCTTCGGCGCTGCGGCGCATTAAACCCGAAATGCTGCGGCGAAATGCGAAAGCCAATCAAATTAACCCTTAAAAGTTGAGATGTTCGTGCTTAGGAGGCACTTTACCCTATAGATAATAACCCTAGGGTGTTTACGGCTCGCCAAGAGACAATACATTCTGCCGTAAGTCATTCCCCATCTAAAACCCAAAATCTAAAATCTAAAATCTAAAATTGTATGCTTCCCCGTTCCTTATTTGCTATTGTCCAATGACCAAAGTAATTATTTTTGATTTTGACGGTACTTTAGCAGATACAATCGATATTCTTCTAAGCATCACCAACCGTTTGTCAGTAGAATTAGGCTTTAAGTCTGCGACCAAAGAGCAAATCGCTCAACTGAGCAATTTAACTTCTTGGCAAATTCTTCAGTATTCGGGCATTTCTATCTTCAAATTCCCGCTGTTGATTAGAATGTTGAAAGCGGAGTTACGCAGCGAAATCCCCAACATTCGTTTATTTCCGGGGATTAAAGAAGTTTTACTGGAGTTAAAAAAACAGGGATTTCAACTGGGCATTATCACATCTAATTCCAGAGAAAATGTCTTGGAATCGATGAAAAAAAATGCTTTGCAAGACACTTTCACGTTTATTTACTCTGGCTCAACTTTTGGCAAACATAAAGTTATTAATAGATGGCTAAAAACCGAACATATAAATGCTAAAGAAGTCGTTTATGTGGGAGATGAGATTAGAGATATAGAAGCTGCTCGAAAAACCGGAATTAAGGTAATTGCTGTAGGTTGGGGTTTTAATTCTGAGGAGGCTTTGGTGGCACACAATCCTGATTTTTTGATTCAAAGCCCCCAGGAATTGATAGAAATTATGAGTAATTTGCGGGAAGTATAAACGGAAATTGCCAAAAGTAAGACTCCTCGGTTGAAATCTATTCTAGACAAACTCTCTTTCCACCAGAGAGGGACTAAAGAATAAAATGGGTATTAAAGCTTGATTTGTTATCAGCCATAATCTCTTGTATCATCTCTGGGAATACATTAGGTTAATCTCCTTCGCCCCGTTTCAGGGCTGCTAAAACGGCTTGCTGGCTAACTGCTTGGTAGATTTTGCTAAAATGCTGCTTGAGGGCGTCAGAGGCGGGCGAGGATTTGCTAGCGCTTCCTTTTCCGTCGGTGGCGATGGGAATTGGGCCTAAGATATCTAATACTGTTTCGCTGCTGGGCGGCGGTACAATTACTACTAAAGATGATTCTAGCTGCTGATTGTATTCCCAAAAGCGATCGACTTTTGGCAATTTAGCATTCGCAGTAGGGGAATTTTCACCCTTGTTTAGCTGGGTATTTTCCTCTCCTTCCTTACCCCGTCTTTGGCGGAGTGCGGTCAATATTTGCTCTTTAGTTCTTCCGCGCAGTTGAAACAGTACGAAAGGGTCTTCGCCGAAGCGATCGCCCAATAAGTAGTATACTGCACTGATGTGTTTGCAAGGGTTTTTAGGGTCAGGACAGCTACAGCGCGATCGAATATCTGACAAGCTTAACGGAAATAGCGTTTTGCCTGCCGCCGCAAATACATCCTCAATATTGTGTGGCATTTCTCCTGCTAGTAATTTAGCTGAAAAAACTGCTCTTTGCGACATATTTTCAATCACATAATCCCAATCTTCATCAGTCAAGGTGTCGAGTCCTAAAGAAACTTGATAGGGTTTTGGATCAGTGCCTTGAACTATGGCAATTACTTCTTGGTTAGGGAAGTTAATGCTGAGAACTTTACCCTCGCGCGCATATTGCCAGCCACGTTCTAACCGCTTTTTGAAGCGGTAGGTATTGATTAAATCTAACCACTGTTGTGTCCACCATTCTCTGTCAATCATAAGCCGAAGGAAGAAGGAAGAAGGAAGAAGGAAGAAGGAAGAAGGTATATATTAGATTATGTCCGATAAATTAACCCTAATTATTGTAGGGGCGGGTTCACCAATATATATGATACAAACGATCGATCGAGTAAACCCGCCCCGGCGACAAACCAATAAATATTATTCTTCTTCTGTTTCTATAATAGCATTGCGATCGAGAATTAGTAAATTGCGAAGTTGGTCTGTATCTAGCTCGGTGAGCCAGTTTTCCCCTGCGCTGACAACTTGTTCGGCTAGAGCTTTCTTACTTTCGATCATATCGTGTATTTTCTCCTCTAACGTACCTGTGCAGACAAATTTGTGAACTTGCACATTGCGGGTTTGACCGATGCGAAATACGCGGTCAGTTGCCTGATTTTCTACTGCGGGATTCCACCATCTGTCATAGTGGAAAACGTGGGTTGCTCTGGTTAAGTTCAAACCTGTGCCGCCTGCTTTTAAAGATAAAATCATAATCGGCGGGCCTTGGGGGTCGTGCTGGAAGCGATCGATCATTTCTTCCCGCTGCTGCTGCTTAACTCCGCCGTACAAAAACAAAACTTCTCGCCCTAAATGCTTTTCTAGATGCGGTTTCAGGAGTTTTCCCCATTCGGCAAATTGAGTAAAAATTAAAGCCCGATCGCCCTCAGCGAGCACCTCTTCTAACATTTCCACCAACCGCTGCAATTTCCCCGATTCCTGGCTCTTAATCTCCAATTCTTTCGGCTTAGCTTCTGCTTTGACAAGAGCCGGATGGTTGCAAAGTTGCTTGAGTTTTACCAGCAAAGCCAGAATCATTCCCCGGCGCTGAATGCCTTCTGCTGAGTCTAATTCAGCTATTGACTCTTCGACTATTTTCTGATATAATACCGCCTGTTGAGCCGCCAGCCCGCAAAATACAGTCATCTCCTGTTTTTCGGGCAAATCTTGGATGATTTCTTTGTCAGTTTTCAGGCGGCGGAGGATGAAAGGCCGAACGAGCGATCGCAAAGTCTGCAATGATTCCCTATCGCCGTATTTCTCGATCGGAATTGCAAATCGGCGCTGAAAGAAATTGCGCGGCCCCAAATAACCAGGATTGAGAAACTCCAAAATTGACCACAATTCTTGCAGTCTATTTTCCACCGGAGTTCCCGTCAGCGCAATTTTAAAAGATGCCTCGATTTGCCGCACCGCTTGCGACTGCTTCGCCTCGGAATTTTTAATATTTTGCGCTTCATCTAAAACCAATCCTTGCCACTTAATGCCTTGAAATTCCTTCGCATCGCGAAACACTAGCGCGTAACTGGTAATGATTAAATCCTTTCCCTTAATTGCCGTCCCAAATGCTTTGCCTTTAGCGCGTTTGTCTCCGTGGTGAACTAACACTTTCAGCGTCGGGCCAAATTTCTTGACTTCC
Source organism: Microcoleus sp. SVA1B4 (assembly GCF_036700545.1). Lineage (NCBI taxonomy): Bacteria > Bacillati > Cyanobacteriota > Cyanophyceae > Oscillatoriales > Microcoleaceae > Microcoleus > Microcoleus sp. SVA1B4. The sequence goes on along the minus strand of NZ_JAUBPB010000021.1, from coordinate 12,995 downwards.
CGCTCCCAATTACCTAATAATGAGGTTGGACAAACCAGTAATGTTGGCGCTTCTAGAGAATCTTGTTCCTGTAAGTGTACAAGGAAAGCAATTAGCTCGATCGTCTTCCCTAATCCCATATCGTCCGCGAGACAAGCACCCAAACCCCAGCGTTCTAAGAATGCTAACCAGCCTGCTCCTAGGGCTTGATAAGGCCGCAATTGTCCTCGGAAACTAGCCGGAGTTGCGATCGCACTTACGGCTTGATTATCGCTCAAAGTATTCAACAATTCCTGAAGTTGACCGGTTGCCTCAAAATTCACCACAGGCAATTTTTCGATCATCTGAGAATCGCCCGACGCCAGACGCAAAGCATCCTCCAAAGAAAGAGTCATTTGCTCTTTGCGGCTGGCAAAAAAAGTTTGAGCCGCTTTCACATCCGGCGCGCGCAACTCCACCCACTCGCCGTTAATTTCCACCAAAGGCGAATTCAACGCGGTCAACCTGTCAAATTCTGCCTTAGAAATGCGCTGTCCGCCGATCGTCAATTCCCACTTAAAATTTAGCAGACTTTGCAATCCCAACCCACCTTTCGCCGGAGTCACTTTTGGAGTTTCCGCTTGAATGCTCAAACCCAAACGACTCGCCCAACCATCCGTTTTTGTCAAACTCGGTGGCAAAACTACGCCCAACCCGCTATCAGCAAACCGCCAAGCTACAGACTTAATAAACTCGTAAGCTTGCAGCGGATTTAATTGGCAAGATTGAGGCCGCTGTGCTTGCAAACTCGGTTCAATTAACGGATAAAGTTTCGAGGCTAAACCCAAGCCGCTGAGCAAAGTTTCTTGAGGCAATTCAATTGTCCGCCCCGCATAAGCCAAACGCTCGACAGAGTTGTTCCAAACAGTTGTCGCGTCTACCAAAAATTCGGTTTCATCTGCTGCTTGCAAGCAATAATTTAAATTCCAGTTGGCTTTACCGGGCGCTGGTGGTATGAGTTGAAAGCAAGTGCGAAATTGACTTTGTTGAGATAGTTGGTTTTGCAGCGGTGCAGTCCAAGCACTCAGCTTGGTTGCCAAGTTTTCCAATGCTGTTGTTTCTACTTGAACTATCCCCGATTCCTGCTGCAAAGCTTGCAGCCAGTCGCGCACCGGAGAAACTGCTTTGATGTCTAAAGTAGAGCTACCAGCCGTTAGCGCAGCCCTCGAAGAGGATCGCACTTGACTATCTACAATACTACTCAAAAATCCTAACACTAATTCCTCAGCCCCCCTCGGCAAATCCACCGCTAAAGGCAATTGACTGGATTCTTCTGCCTTTTCCCCTCTTCCTTCTTCCTTCTTCCTTCTTCCTTCTTCTGCCTTTTCCCCTCTTCCTTCTTCCTTCTTCCTTCTTCTTTCTTCCTTCGGACTGACATCCGTTACATCCGTTACATCCGTTACAGAATCCGTTGCCGAACTTCCTTCTTCCTTCTTCTGATATGTTCTGCAAGCCGTCGGCATTTGCTTAACAAAAGTGGCGAGGCGGAGTGTATCTGTAGAACTATCTAACAGCGGTTGCCATTTGGCAATAGCAGAACCGTCGGGCTGTTTCTCCAATCCCGGCAAGAATTTGCATCTTGCCAACAAATCCAAACTCCACCTAGCTATATGAGACCAAAAACGCAAATCTGAGCCGACAAAAGAGTCTGGTTCCGTGCTGTTAAGCGGTAGTGATTGCAAGAAAACAAAAGCTGCTTGAGGGTTGAGACAAAAACCCTCGACTTGCCAGGGATAAAGGTAAATATCCTCGGTTTTAGCGGGTTCCTCAAGTGCTGCTGCTGAGTGCTGCGGCATCAGATTTGCGTTTGATTCTGAGATTTGTGTGGGAAGTGCGATCGCCCGAATTTCCCTTTTAATTGAGGAGTTTGGTGCGCTGATTTCTTCCTTGGTAGTTTTGGGCGATCGCCTAGTTTTTTTGCTTTTTTCCGGGGGAGTTTCTGCGGTTTCCGGTAATTGCCAATCCAGTTTTCCCGACTGCTGCAAGGAATTTAGGAAAGTCTTAAATTCCGATTCGGTCATTGCTAAGGGGTGCGGTAAATTTATCCCCGATTCTAGGGTTTCAATTGCCCCAAGTTTTCGCCAAGTTTCTCCCCAAATAAATAAGCAACTTTTTTCATTCTCTACGAGCCAACTGCCGTGTAAAATAGCCATATTTTTTTACCCTGATATTTGTATTTAAGTGCGAGGTTGACTACAGCATTTATATGGAATTTATGAAAACTTTATTTAAAACAAACCGAGGAAAATTTGAGCCAGATAGGAATTAGGTAGAATTTTTATATTTAGGTACTTAGGGCACACCTTACCGCTTATTCCCTGACCTAGATAACTAAATCCCTCTTCCTTCTTCCTTCAACGTCCCAATTCCCAAACGAAAATTGATCGTACCATCTATGGAAGGCGTTTAGCGGACGATCGACTGGAGAATCGACCCCAGACTGCAAAAAATAATTTAGAGTATAAATGCCTACAATCGAGACGCAGACAGTCGATCGCGAGGCGATTATCCCTGTCTTTTGGCGTCGGACTCTCAAACATCCTGTGGTAATGTTACGATCCCGACAGAGAAAGAATGTGGTAGATAAGGAAGCAGTGCTACATGGTAGAGATAGACAAGTCAATATCCTTCGATGGACGGGATATTAGACTGAAGATTGGTTTACTAGCGCCTCAAGCAGGCGGTGCAGTTTTGATTCAGTCGGGTGACACGGCCGTTTTGGTGACAGCGACTCGATCCCAGGGGAGAGAAGGAATTGATTTCCTGCCCCTGTTGGTGGATTACGAAGAGAGACTCTACGCTGGCGGTAAAATTCCCGGTGGGTTTTTACGCAGGGAAGGGCGTCCCCCAGAAAAAGTGACTTTGACTGGCCGTTTGATCGATCGACCGCTGCGTCCGCTATTTCCAAGCTGGCTGCGAGATGACATCCAAGTTGTAGCCACAACGGTTTCGATGGACGAACAAGTGCCACCGGACGTTTTGGCGGTGACGGGGGCTTCCGTAGCGATTCTGCTGGCGAAAATGCCGTTTTACGGGCCGATGGCGGCAGTGCGAGTCGGTTTGGTAGGGGACGATTTCATCATCAACCCCACCTACAGCGAAATCAAAGAAGGCGAGTTGGATCTCGTGGTAGCCGGTTCTCCTGACGGAGTAATCATGGTGGAAGCCGGCGCCAACCAATTGCCGGAACAGGATATCATCGAGGCGATCGACTTCGGCTATGAAGCAGCCTGTGACTTGATTCAAGCCCAGCGCGAAATTATGGCGGAATTGGGCATCGATTTGGTGGTAGAGGAACGGCCATCGCAAGATTCGGCCCTGGAAAACTTTATTCGCGATCGCGCCCAAGAACCCATCCGCATCATTTTGTCAAGATTTGAAAAAGACAAAACCATACGGAATGCAGCATTGGACGAAGTTAAGGCAAATGAAGTCGAAGCTGCGATCGCCGAACTTGCCGAAGACGATCCGGTAAAACTAGCAGCCACCGCCAACAGCAAGGCGATCGGCAACGTTTTCAAAGACGTTACCAAAAAAATGATGCGGAAGCAGATCCTCGAAGATGGCGTCCGCGTAGACGGTCGCAAGCTAGACGAGGTGCGACCCGTTTCTTGTCGCGTAGGCGTCTTGCCGTCGCGAGTACACGGCTGTGCGTTGTTTAATCGGGGGTTAACCCAAGTGTTGTCCGCAGCTACCCTGGGAACCCCAGGCGACGCCCAAGACTTAGGAGACGACTTGCACCCGCAGCAAGACAAACGCTACCTCCACCACTACAACTTCCCGCCGTTTTCCGTGGGAGAAACCAAGCCGATGCGATCGCCCGGACGCCGAGAAATCGGTCACGGAGCCCTCGCAGAACGCGCTTTACTGCCCGTTTTGCCATCCAAAGAAGATTTCCCCTACGTCATTCGCGTAGTTTCCGAAATCCTTTCTTCCGACGGTTCCACCTCAATGGGTTCAGTTTGCGCCTCAACGCTAGCATTAATGGATGCAGGCGTTCCCCTTTCCCAACCCGTCAGCGGCGCGGCAATGGGCTTAATTAAAGAAGGCGATGAAGTCCGAATTTTGACTGACATTCAGGCAATTGAAGACTTTTTAGGCGACATGGACTTCAAAGTAGCCGGTACCGACACCGGGATTACTGCTTTGCAGATGGACATGAAAATCAAAGGTTTACCCTTAGATGTGATTGCCACCGCCATCCGCCAAGCCAAGCCGGCCCGACTGCACATTCTAGAAAGAATGCTGTCAACCATCGACACTCCCCGCAAGGAAATGTCGCCGTTTGCACCGCGTTTGCTAACCCTGAAAATCGATCCAGAATTTATCGGTTTGGTAATTGGGCCAGGTGGCAAAACGATCAAAGCCATCACCGAAGAAACCGGTGTCAAAATAGACATCGAAGACGACGGAACCGTGACAATTGCTGGCAACGACAGCGAAAAAGCTCAACGGGCTTACAACATTGTCCAAGGCATGACGCGCAAGTTGAATGCAGGAGATGTGTATGTCGGCCGCGTAACTCGAATTATTCCGATCGGCGCTTTTGTGGAAATTTTGCCCGGAAAAGAAGGAATGATTCACATTTCCCAGTTAGCGGACTACCGCGTTGGGAAAGTGGAAGACGAGTTAGCTGTGAACGATGAAGTGATTGTCAAAGTGCGAGAAATTGACAACAAAGGTCGAATTAATTTGACCCGCTTGAATATTCATCCCGACGAAGCGGTAGCCGCCCGCGAAGCGTTGAATAAATAGTTTACAGTTGGTAATTGGTAATTACTTATAGAGTAATTGCTAATTGCTAATTGCTAACTGGTGATTAGTAATTGCTAATTGCTAACTCGTGATTAAATCTGATTGTTTCAGATTGATTTAGGAGTAGGGTGCGCGACAGCGACAGATCGACAAAAGTGCGATCGGCTGTAGAAGTTAATAAAGTCGCGCACTTTACCCTCTGCGGCTGAAACCGCAACTACACAATCGATCGCAACTGTGATTCAAGAGTGACAATCTTCGATGTCCCCGTTATAGCCGCAGGATATCTTCTATGACAATTCCCGCATCCAGGATACCCGCCACGTGATTCATCCGTCCAGAAATAAAAAACCTGTATCCGATAAAGGAACCCCCGAATTTATCTCGCGCAAGTCAATGCTTCAAATCTAAAATCTAAAATCTAAAATCTAAAATCGATTGACAGGGGCAGTTCTATTTGAAACAGAGAACCTTTCCCAACCTCGCTACTTACCGTTAGGTGTCCGCCGTGAGCTTCCACAATTTGCTGGGCGATCGCCAATCCCAATCCAGAGCCGCCTTTCTTCCGTGTTCGTACCTCATCAACTCGGTAAAATCGGTCAAAAATGTGTGGCAAATCTACATCGGGAATGCCGATTCCCGTATCTTCTATTTGAATTAAAATGCGATGAGATTGAGTCAATAACCGCAGCCACACTGTTCCTTCAGGTAAGGTATATTTGCAGGCATTGGTGAGTAGATTAGTGATAGCTTGTTTTAATAAATCAGAATTGGCTTTGATGATAACTCTCTCTTCAGGCAGTTCTAAATGAAGGCTTAAATGCTGGGCAACACCCTGTATTGATGAAGTGGCGATCGTATCTTTTAACAGGTCATTCAAGTGAATCGATTGAATCGACTTTGCATCTAACTGTCCTGCCTGTCGTGCTAAAAACAAGAGATCAGTCACCAACCGATTCATCGACTTAGCCGTTTCAGCAATCTTTTCCAATCGAGAGTGCTTAGGCTGGCCGGCATCGACTGGGCTGAGTAAGCCAACCTGGGCATTGCTGAGTATGGTGGCAAGCGGTGCCCTTAGTTCGTGGGAAGCATCAGAAGTAAATCTTTGCATTTGGACATAGGCGTTTTGAATCGGTTGCATAGCCAATCCGCCTAAAAACCAACCTACTAGACTAATCGCGCCCAGAGTCAAGGGCAATGTTATCACCATCACAATCAGTAACTCTCTCAGTGTTTTCTGAGCATCCGTCAAAGGGATGGCAATCTGGAGGTAGCCAATCGTGCGTCCGTTGTAGTCAACCGGAAGCGTTAATTGTCGCAGCCACTCGGGGGAAGACTCAATGGTTTGAAACGCCGCGCGAGCCTGAATCCGATCCGAGGGCTGCGCCCCATAAAACTGTTGCAGTTGTCCAGTCGCTGAATACCACCTAGCGTAAACAACTTCACTGCCAGAGGGAGGAGAATAATTACCAAGAATCGGAACGTTACTCAGATCGATGTGTTCTTTTCCCTGCCGCAAACCATAGTCAATATTGGCAGCCATGACTCTTGCTTTTTTGTAGAGTAGTCGATCGCACTCTTCTAAGCTGTTAACCGCTCGCTGGTAGTAAATGATCCCGGCAAACACGATCAGAATAGCCCCCATCGAGAGCGTAAACCAGTGGGCCAGATTGCGGCGGCTACGATTAAACATCTGGATTCAAGCGATATCCCATACCATATACGGTTTCTAGCCAACTGACAGCACCTATCATCTGCAATCGCTGCCGCAGACGACGCACTAGGACAGTAATCGCATTACTCTCAGGTTCGTTGCCCCACTCCCACAAGGCTTGTTCTATTTGGCTGCGGGAGAGTATCTGACGAGGATGGCGCATCAGATACTCTAGAAATAGAAATTCACGAGTCGATAACTGCATACTTTGCTCCCCCCGTTCAATAGTCAGCGTTGATAGATGTAGAGTCATATCTTCAACCTGTAAAGTATCCCCTTTCCAAAGTGGCGATCGTCGTCCCAAGGCCCGCACCCGTGCCAGCAGTTCAAACACATCGGCGGGTTTGATGAGATAATCATCGGCTCCAGCGTCTAAAGCGCTAATTTTGTCAACAATCGCATCTTTGGCAGTCAACAGCAACACCGGGGCCGTTTTTCCCAGACGGCGGTATTGCTGGCATAAGCTTAAGCCACTGATCTCAGGTAATAACCAATCAAGGATCAACAGATCATAGTCCCGCTTCGATAAAATCCACTGGGCCGTCGCCCCATCTTCTACACCATCGACAATATGTCCCGCCTCAGAGAGAGCAGCTTGAAGTGGCTCCAGTTGATCTACATCGTCTTCTACCAGGAGAATTCGCATCCGTCTAACCATTGTTCGGCAAATTTTATGTATGTTAGAGAAGAAATTTAGGAAAAGCATCCATCACAGGTAAGATTTATGCCAATCAGTTGCTAACTAAAATGTTGGTAGTTTCTCCCGATTATTTCGAGCAATCTAAATCTAAAATCCAACATTCCCATGACTTTACCTCGCATCCTACCACTTCTACACCGCGCTGCCTGGGAATTTTGGGTACCTCTGCCATTGGTAGCAGCCTTATTCTGGACTACAGGTAACTTCATCGCGGCCCAAACTCTAAGCCGTCCGTATAACTCTGTCAACAAACTACTGGCAGATAGACCGTTAAATCGGAGATTACCAGTAACAATCTTGACCATAAATGCAGAAATCGATCGCAGCCTGGGTGTTACCACTATTTTTGTCAACACCAGTGACTCAACTTTAAAGAAGCTGGAATACGAGTTTCCTGTTACCCAAACCAGTCAGGTCGAAGCAACGATCGCCCAAGAATTAGCAATGCCGGTTGAAAATGTCCGCAAATTGATCAGCTACCGGATGAAGAACTAAGCGGTTGAGCGAAAAATTGCTCCACCATTGGCGAGTGGGAAATAGATCGAGTTCCGCCGATCCCAAGCATGGATTTAGTGCCTGTGATGAGAAGGACTAGAAATTCTGTCTTCTCTAAGATCAATAGGCTCAATTCGAGTTTGAATCCAGGCAAAGAGAACCGCAACTCCCAACAAAATGAGCGTTGTGCCTGCTACCAGTTGCAACATGATACTGTAACGCATAGCCCCCCATTAAGCTAAATCAAAGTGTTCCATGTGAACGTTCGTGACGGGAACATTTAGTTCAAATAACGCCCGCTCAACTGCATCCATCATCACCGGAGCCGCACAGACAAAGTAATGCCGACTGCCCCGATGAAGAGGAATGTATTTTTCCAATAATGCTTGGTCAACATAACCTGTGTCACCTGCCCAATCGTCATGAGCTTTTCGCAACACATAGACGATCGATAGATCTAATTTTTCCTTTAAAGCGTCTAGCTCTTCTTGATAGGTCAGGTCGTCCCAGGAGGAAGCCGCGTAGATCAGCAAAAAGGGGCGATCGTCCTTTCGTTCCGCCGCTGTCAACAGGATGCTGAAGATGGGTGTAATCCCCACTCCACCGGCAATCAGCACAAAGCCAGCGCTGTCCCAATAGCGCTCGGTCGTAAATACCCCATAGGGCCCATCCAAATACGCTCTCGTTCCCGGTTGGACATCTTTGATGCCTTTGGTGAAATCTCCGATCGCCTTGATACCAAACTCGATGCGATCGGCGCGATCGGCACAAGACGACATCGAAAACGGATGTTCTCGCATACTCAACGGGGTAATATTCAGCGTCAACCAGGCAAATTGACCGGGTTCAAAGGTAAAGCCTTCATGTCCCAGCGGACGCAATGCCAGCGTCCAGACATCACCCCGTTGTGGCAGCACTTCCTCTACCACATAGGGCTTTTGAGTCATCAACCAAGGTTTGACCAACCGCACATAAACGATTAGCCAGAGCGAGACGAGAATAATGCCTCCCCATAGCACAGCTTTCCAGAACAAGCCTAAATAATTGCCAACGGCGAGGGCATGTGCAAAGCCGAACCCCACTGCCACCACTGCCAGAATGGTGTGAGAGGCTCGCCAGGGTTCGTAGGGGATCTTTAGTGGTTTGCGCCAGATGGTTGTCACCACCATTGCCAGAAATGCCAGTGTACCCAAGACTGCCATCCGCGCCCGCCAGGGCGCCTGGGGAAAGTTGAGTAGTTGTAGGGTTTCCGGTTGAGCAATAAATAAGATAACTGGATGTACCAGCACCATGAAAAATGCCACCAGTGAGGTATAGCGATGAAACTGCAGCAGGATATCAATCCCGTAAGAGGTTTCGATCCGATTGACGCGGGCCGTCAGGATAAATTGCAACGCCATCATCGCCAAACCAATAAAGCCCAGCGCTACCGAAAACTCAGTCCAGAATCCACGTCCAGAGGGAGCCGGATGCAGTAACAGCACCAACAGGGGAAATAGAGTTAGTGACAGATACCCTACAATCCAGAGAACAGCAACAGCGCTCGGGCTATGCATCAACAACCTTCTCATATCAAACTCCTAGACGATTATGGTTGGGATGCGAGTTGAAACCGTCGGTTTACTTCTTCCCAGTTAACCACATTCCACCAATTGGTCAGATATTCAGCGCGGCGATTTTGGTAGCGCAGATAATAGGCGTGTTCCCAGACATCGTTGCCCAGGATTGGGTATAAGCCTTCGGTAATCGGATTGTCCTGATTGGGCGTTGTGGTAATTTGCAGTTGTCCTTGGGAATTACGAACTAACCAAACCCAACCACTGCCAAAGCGATCGCCCCCCGCTTCGTTAAACTGTTTTCTAAAGTTCTCAAAACTCCCAAAGGTTTGATTGATGGCTTCAGCAACTGCACCAGTAGGTTGCCCACCCCCATTGGGACTCATAATTTGCCAGAAAATCGTGTGGTTTAAATGCCCACCCCCATTATTCTGAACAGTTGTGCGAATAGCTTCCGGCACACTGTTAAGGTCACGTAGCAAAGCTTCAACACTACGGTTCTGCAAATTCGACTGTTGCTTTAATGCCTCATTGAGATTCTCAACATAAGAGGCGTGATGGCGATCGTGATGAAGCTTCATGGTTTCGGCATCAATAGCTTTCGCCAAAGCACCATACTCATAGGGCAACGGCGGTAGTTGCGCGGGGTAGGCGCTCAGTTCCCCACCCGGTGATGCGACGGCAGATGGTTGAGTCGTCGAGGGGGATGTCTGCGCCTGTGGTGTCGATTGAGATGTCTGCGCCTGTGGTGTCGATTGACAGGAAACGATCAGCAGGACTACGGCAGCTCCTGCTATCAAAAAACGGATAGGTTGTTGTAAAAAGTTTTTCATCGTTTTTGGTCAATTCAATGAGGTAAAAAAGACGGTTTGACAGATTCGGAAGAGCCAGCACGATCGGCAGCAGCTATTGCTTCGCTAAGAGCTTCGCCTTGAATCACCAGGATTGAGCAAGGATGATGAGGAACGACATAGTTACTAACACTCCCTACTAGCACCTCGGCTAACCCTTTGGTTGCTCTACGACAACAATAAGGTCTGATCTCCATTGTCGAGATACATGGAAAATCGCCCGTCCTGGCTGTCCATTTTCGTAGCTAAAGTCTACTGACATATGCCACGTCTTCACTTCTGCTGATAAAGCTGCAATAGCTTTTGATTTTTCTCCTCTCCTGCACTTAGAAAAGTGATGGGAGTGTACTGACTCAAGTGAGATAGGTCAATACAATGGAAAACTTTGCAAACAGCGTTCTCTTGTTCTGTTAGGGTAAGCGCTTGCTCAAAGAGAAAGGGTGTAAAGGGTGATTCATCAAAGGCTGTCAAAATCCTTATTAATTTCCTTCTACTGATTAGCCAGGAGCTAATTAGCATTGGAGTAGATTCACCTCAGACTGAAAAAATTAGATCTAAGCGTTTAAGCTCTTATCTTTTAGAGTCACAAGTAAATGTGACTAAAAAATGACAAAAGTTCTTATTACCGGCTGGCGGGGTGACAAGCCCACTTGAAACCCAGATGGGGCAAAGGTTGAGCTTCGTTGTGAAAAAAAAATCGACCGCCGAATTGTGACAGGCTAGCTTATCCTAAAAAATGCTACCGACATCCTATCAGACCCATTTACAAAAACAACTGACACACGCTCAGTTTATGTTTAAAATCTTGGTTGGCTTGATACAATCAGAAAAACAAGTCAATCGATTTAATCGATTTTAGATTTTAGATCTATAGTCCGGACAGTTTTTATCTAGCCCAATGGCTTATTCTCGCTTGACTTTGAACCACTGTGGATAATTAAATCAATGTCAGGTTAGAGCTGTTCCCACGGGTATTTCCCTATCCAAGAACAGCCGAAAGTCGCCGTCGCAAGCTACACAGATTTCTGGACAGACCTCAGTGCCAAAAATACGACAAAGGGAGTACAGGAAGGCGTGGGCGCAAGATGGAGAGCAGTGGGCAAATTATCTCGAACGATATTATGAATCTGTGCACGACTTAATAAAGTTAACTCGAAATAAGCGTTGCTTTTATCAACAGGTATAGGACTGCCACCCTGATTCTGTTTAGTTTGTAGACCTTTTTGTCACCCTCCCAGATTACTTGACTAATTGATTCATCGCTTCTGAAATTAACGCTCTTTTGACGCAAAGAGACCAAAGAGAGGACCCAGAAGGACACCAAAGACGAATCCTCCCGCATGTGCCCAGTAAGCAATACCACCACCTTCCATGCCGACATTACTGCGTATCTGCAAACTGGCAATACCGTACAAAGCTTGTTGGACAAACCAAAAACCCAGGAAGAAAATTGCCGGAATACGGAAAGTTGTTATAAAGAATCCTAACGGAAGCAAGGTCAGAATTTTAGCGTGAGGAAAGCGAAGAATGTAAGCTCCAAGGACACCCGCTATCGCCCCACTAGCTCCCAACGCAGGCACCGTAGACTGCATTGAGAAAAACCACTGCGCCAACCCTGCTAAGGCTCCACAAAGCAGATAGAAAATCAAAAACTTGATATGTCCCAACTGGTCTTCGATGTTGTTGCCAAATACCCACAAAAACAGCATATTCCCACCCAGATGCAAAAAACCTCCATGCAGAAACTGCGAGGTAATGAGTGTCATCGCTTGAAGTAGAATTTGTGTGAGATCACCACTTTGAAAACTGGTAGTTAATTGATTCGGAACAACCGCATAGGTTTGTACAAAACTCTGCAATTGCGGAGCCGATAAACTTGCCTCATACAAAAAAATAACGATGTTGATACCAATTAACCCATAATTGACGTAAGGAGTAATTCGGGTAGGGTTGTTGTCGTGAAGGGGAACCACAATACTTCTTCCTTGTATGGAGATCTGTTAAAAAGGCTGGTCGCCCACGCGAAACCAATGGTAACCGTACCCTTTGAGATGAATTTTATGAGATGAATCTACGATCGCCTCATCCGGTCGATCTTCAAACAAATCAATCAAATATTTGTTAGCATCCTCTGTGAGTGTCAATGTCGCTGTACAGGCAGCTTCTGCCAGATTATGTACGGCAATAACCACCCTGCCCTCCCACTCACACCGATGGGCAAATACACTGGGGTGATTTGCCTCCAAGATTTGCCATGCGCCCCAACCAAACTCAGGGCATTCCTTCCGCACGCGGATGGCGCGTTCCATCCAGTTGATCAACGAGTCAGGGTTTCGACGTTGAACCTTGACATTCAAATGCTCGTAGCTGTATTCGCCTTCGGAAATAACAGGAAGCAGGAGTTGATCGGCCGCGGCCGTCGAAAATCCACCATTGGGCGCACTCGACCATTGCATTGGTGTCCGAGCCGGATCGCGCTCTTTCAATGATAAGTCATCGCCCATACCCAATTCTTCGCCATAGTTAATCACTGGCGTGCCTGGTAGGGTTAGCAGCAAACTATAGGTGAGTCGCAGTCGCTGAATATCGCCGTTGACCAGAGGAGCAAATCGACGACGGATACCGCGATCGAAAATCCACATTCGATCGCGATCGGGCGCAAATGCCGCTGCAATTTCGTCTTGCTGAACACTGGAGAGTTGATCGAGCGACAGTTCATCATGATTGCGAATAAAGTTTGCCCATTGCCCAATGGGGGGGACATCTGGCAATTCTTTAAATGCTTCAATTAGTGGAGTTGCCGTTTCCTGTGCCAGGGCAAGCATTAAACTGAAGTTCCCCCATTGACAAAAGGCGTGGGAGTATGTAGGGCAAACCTTTGGAGGATTTTGACTCCGGTTTTACTG